>JACYMF010000017.1 GCA_015272165.1 Cyanobacterium sp. T60_A2020_053 | reverse complement strand
TAATCAAATTTTGATTAGTCTAGTTAAGTGTCTGTGAGGTAAGAATCCCCCATCACAATCTTTGATTTGATGGGGGAGTGTCAATAAATAGCACTAAATCCAGCGCCCTCCAAGCTTTCTTAGCCTTCGTAAGATGAAAAAGACATACAGAATAAGGTAAAAGACAAAAAAATAGTTTTATGTCAAAATATCAACAGAATAAAGAATTATATCGCTACGGCAGATGAATAGTGAGCAACTCCCCCCCGAAGATGGTTTCAATGTGGAAGAAAAAAGATTAATTGGTGAGTTATTAATTGAAGCAGGGATTATTTCTCATGCTCAGTTAGAAATTGCTTTAGCAGATCAAACACAATTTCATAAACTAAAGTTAGGGGAAATTTTAGCTCTAAGGGGGTGGGTAAAACCAGAAACTGTTGATTTTTTAATTAATTTTGAATATCACCCAGACCAACAATTTATAAATTATGGGATGCCTGTTGGTTACTTTTTAGAAAAGGCTGGTTTATTAGATAAAGAACAAATTGAAAAAGTATTAACAGAACAAAATAAAAAAGGTAAAAAATTTTGTGAAACTGCAGTGGAAGTAGGTTTTATTAAGGATAAAACAGCTACTTTTTTCTTGCAAAAAATAATCAATTCTCCTGCAAAAACTACCTTTAGCACTGAAGTTACTCAGGTCACTGAAGAAAATGAAATAATTCTCGAAAATGATGAAAATTTAGATGATTCAGACCCTCCTACTGCTATTATTGATCTGCAAAATCAGCCCACCGATGTGCTTGATTGTTATGAAGAAATTATTATTACGCCCCAAGATATTATCACGGTATCAGGGGAAAGAGCTTTAAATTTTTTTTATGGTGAAATTGCCTATAGTCCTATCAATATCGATTATTATTAATTCCTCTAAATTTCCTATTGAAGTATTGTTAGTAGATGTTCTATCTTTGGACAAGTCTATGATACAAGAGCCAGATATTAAATTATAAGTATTTATCAAAATTTGTTATAATTTTTTATACTTAAACAACAGTCTTAGTTTTGATAAAAATGATTATTTTTTGGCATCGCAAAGATTTAAGAATAACTGATAATATAGGGCTTAATTATGCAAGACAAAAAACAGATAAAGTTATCGGTTTATTTTGTTTAGACCCTGCCATTTTAACAAGTGATGATATTTCTCCCTCTAGGGTTCTTTATCTTTTACAAAGTTTACAAGAATTGATCAGTAATTATGAAAAAATAGGGGGAACTTTTTTAATATTTCAGCAATTCCCAGCGCCCTTCATCCCAGTTTTAGCGGAAAAACTACAAGCAGAGGCAGTCTATTGGAATTTAGATGTAGAACCTTATAGTAAAAAGAGAGATGAAGAAATAGAACATTTATTGGCAAAAAAATCAATCAAAACTGAAACATTTTGGGATCAATTATTACATTCTCCGGGCGAAGTTTTCACCCAAGGAAATAAACCTTATACTGTTTATAGTCCTTTTTGGCGAAATTGGTCAGTTAAAGAAAAAACAGCGCCCGTCACCGCCCCCCAAACCTTACAAAAATTAACTGATGAAGAATTAAAAATAGCTGAAGAATTAGGGTCAATTTCTTTACCTAGTTTAGAAGAATTAGGCTTTAATTGGCAGGAAGAATTAATGTTAGATGGTGGAGAAAAATGCGCCCAAGAAAGACTAGATTATTTCGTTAATGAATTGTTAATTAACTATGACGAAAATCGCAATTATCCCGCCCTTGATGGTACATCTTTATTAAGCGCCCCAATTAAATTTGGTTGTATTTCCCCTCGTATTTTGTGGCGTTATACCGTGGAAAGTTTGGATAATTGTCGTAGTGATGAAGAAAAAGAAAATATCATCGCTTGGCAAAAAGAATTAGCATGGCGCGAATTTTATCAACATTGTTTATACTTCTTTCCTGAATTGGCGGAGGGCGCTTATCGACAACAGTTTAAGCATTTTCCTTGGCAAAATGACGAAGAAAAATTTAAGGCATGGTGTGAGGGAAAAACGGGTTATCCCATGGTGGATGCAAGTATGCGTCAACTCAACGCTACTGGCTGGATGCACAATCGATGTCGCATGATTGTAGCGAGTTTTCTTACCAAAGATTTAATTATCGATTGGCGCTGGGGGGAAAAATATTTTATGCAGAAACTCTACGATGGGGATTTATCAGCAAATAACGGCGGTTGGCAATGGAGTGCCTCGACAGGCATGGACCCGAAACCGTTAAGAATCTTTAATCCTGCTTCTCAGGCGCAAAAATACGATCCTGAAGCTGAGTATATCAGAAAGTGGCTTCCCGAAATTGCTTCCCTTGATACCAGCGCCCTCCTCACTGGCAAAATCACGCCCATGGAGGCGCATAGTTGCGGTTATGTCACTCCCATTGTGGATCATAAACAACAACAAGGACTATTTAAAGCGTTGTATAATCAGCAGAAAAACAATTGACAATTGATAATGGACAATTGATAATTGATAATGAATTATTCACCCACCTATTAATTCATAACTCATAATTCATAACTCATAATTCATAACAGAAGTGGCACAGAAAGCAGTATTTTTAGACCGAGATGGGGTGTTAAATGTCGAAGTAGGGTATATCCATAATGTCGATGACTTAAAATTAATTCCCCATGTGGCAGAAGCCGTCAGAAAACTAAAAGAAGGCGGTTTTTTTTGCTGTTTAGTATCTAATCAATCAGGTCCAGCGCGTAATTATTACCCCGATAGCCATATTGAAGCGCTCCATCAACGCCTAGAAACCTTATTATGGCAAGAAGGACAAGCCAAATTAGACGCTATCTATTATTGCCCTTATCTTAGCCCTAATGCTGGAGGTACTAACCCTGATTTTACCTGCTGGGGGACTTGGCGTAAACCCAATACAGGAATGTTAGTGGCGGCGGCTTGGCAATACGATTTAGACTTAAAAAATAGCTTCATGGTAGGAGATAAAGCCACTGATGTGGATTTAGCCCATAATGCTGGTTTAACGGGTATTCTCGTTACCACAGGCTACGGAGAAAAGGTTATGACGGGGAAATATCAACATCAAACACAACCCGATTATATTGCGCATAGTTTGAAGGGCGCTGTTGACTGGATTTTAAGCTCAAACATCGCCAAAAAATAACCTATTTTTACTGCATATCGGGCTTCTCGCCCGAATTTAATAAAAATCTAGTAATTTACCCACCGTGTAATGAATTACATGGCTAACATGATTTCGTTCAATAAATTGAACTAAGATTATTTTTAACCGATTTATAAGTGATTAAACGAACTTGATATTAAGCATAATAAAACCTAAAAAAAGTGTCAAAAGTATAGTTTTTTCTCTCACAATGCTGTATTTCCATCTCCTGAATCAGCCATCATTGATGAAAGCTAGAAATTTATAAAAATCTCTAGTTATGCTAAAGTCTTTGATTTATCAACCTTTTTACTATCCACTGCCCACTATCCACTTTTTCAGCAACCCTAATTGGATGATGATTGAGATTTTTTCTCCTTGAGATTATTTAACCTTTCTTCCGCAGTTGTCATCACTAATTCTTTTTTCTCCAAAAATTCACCCGGATAAGTCTCTAATATCTTTGTAGAAAGAGCGATACGATTTTTCATAGTATCAATTTCCATCACTACCACTTTGACTTCTTCCCCAATTTTAAAAATATTATTAATGGAATCAATATGACCACCACTAATTTGCTTAATATGTAATAATCCAGCTACACCGCCAAAATCTACAAACACTCCATAAGGCTGTAATTTGACAATTTTACCTTGCATAATTTCATTTTCTTGTAACTGAGTTAGCGCACTTGACTTAGCAATATCCCGTTGAGTTAAGACAATTTTATTTTGCGCACGATCTAATTGCAAGACATTAGCTGGTAAAGTTTGATCGATTAAATTATCAAAGTCTTCTTTTTCAATTAAATGAGACTTAGGAATAAAAGCGCGTAAACCGTCAATTTGCCCAATAACGCCCCCACGATTTACGCCTGTTACGAGCATATGTACTACTTTTTTTTCTTCTTGAATTTCTAAAAGATTATCCCAAGCCTGATCGATGTATAATTGACGGCGGGATAACTTAACTTGTCCTTCAGAATCTTGCTCTTTAATAATCAAAAATTCAAATTCTTCTTCTAGGGGTAATACTTCACTAACATCCGAAAAAGGTTGCCAAGCCGCCTCACTCAATGGCACAAACCCCGGGGATTTTCCGCCAATATCTACATATACCCCACTGGAATCATACTGAAAAACTTTTCCTTTGATAGTTTCCCCTTTATTGAAATGATAATCATACTTTTCTTGTTCTAGGGCTTGGGCGAAGTCATCCATAGAAAAGTTAGTGGTTTTTACGTCAGAGGGATTAGAATTAGCGGTCATAATTAAAATAAAATCGAAACAAATATATCTAATTATAATGGACAATGGATAATTCATAATTGATAATTAATTATCAAAAAAAACTGGGTATAAAACTCTTTCCTTGAAAACTAATTGCTCAATTGTAATTACTCGTGCTATCGTAATGGCTTTTAGTCTAAAGAATGCTGTTCTAAATGCTAAATCTAAAGTTCAACTACAAGCTAAAACCAACCGAAAAACAAATAGAGGTAATCGAGCATAACTTTTATTATTGTTCATGGCGTTATGTTACGGGCGATAACCCAGATAAGAAAGAGTCCATAGCATAGAGAAATAATCACCCTACCTTCACTATCGAGGAGATTCAAATCGATTATTTTCTGATGAAAGAGAAGATTTTACCGATGAATTGATTAAAGATATACTATGATAAGAAGTTTATCTATGACATTTTAAATTAAACGATCAATTAATTATTTTTATAATGAATAGTGTCCATAACTCTGAGCAGAAATTTGCCTTAACAACCCCCCTTTACTACGTTAACGGCTTACCTCACATTGGTAGCGCCTATACCACTATTGCCGCCGATACCAGCGCCCGTTACCAGCGTTTATGCGCCCAAGAAGTATTATTAATAACTGGTACAGATGAACACGGACAAAAAATCCAGCGCACGGCAGAAGAAAAAGGCATCGAACCACAACTACACTGTGATGAAATTTCAGCTACTTTTAAAACATTATGGCAAAAATTAGACATACAATATGATCGTTTTATTCGCACCACTAATCCCCGTCATAATCCCATTGTCGAAGAATTTTTCCATAGAGTGGAAAAACAAGGAGATATATATTTAGATCAACAAAAAGGCTGGTATTGTGTTGCCTGTGAAGAATTTAAAGAAGAAAGAGAATTATTAGAAAACGGTAACTGCGCCATCCACAGTAACCGCAAAGCAGAATGGCGCGACGAAGAAAACTACTTTTTTCGACTTTCCCGTTATCAAGAAAAACTAGAACAATTCTACCAAGAAAATCCCGACTTCATTCAACCAGAAAGCCGTCGCAACGAAGTCTTAAATTTCGTCAAACAAGGCTTACAAGATTTCTCCATCTCACGAGTCAACATGACTTGGGGGATTCCCATTCCCACCGATAACAATCACACCATTTATGTTTGGTTTGACGCTCTTTTAGGCTATATTACCGCCCTTTTAGAAGAAAATGACGAGCCTACCCTCGAAAACGCTCTCAAAAAATGGTATCCCTTTCAACTACATTTGATTGGTAAAGATATATTACGTTTTCATGCGGTTTATTGGCCCGCCATGTTAATGTCAGCGCACCTCCCCCTCCCCAAAAGAGTATTTGGTCATGGTTTCCTGACTAAAGATGGTCAAAAAATGGGCAAAAGTTTAGGTAATACTCTTGATCCTTTTGCCTTAGTACATAAATATGGAGCGGATGCCGTGCGCTATTATTTCCTCAAAGAAATTGAATTTGGCAAAGACGGCGACTTTAACGAAACCCGCTTCATCAACACCATTAACGCTGATTTAGCTAACGATTTGGGTAACTTATTAAACCGCAGTTTGGGAATGTTGAGCAAATACTGTCAAGATAGCTACCCCCACATCACAGGGGAAGCCATTGATGATGATAACCCCGTGAAAATTATCGGTCTTAATCTCAACCATAAAGTTAATAACGCTTATGAAAATAATCAGTTTCACTTGGTGTGTGAAGAAGTTTTCACCTTGATTCGTCGCTGTAATAAATATATCGATGAAAGCGCCCCTTGGACTTTATACAAACAAAAACAGCAAAATGAAGTGGAAAAAATTCTTTATACTGTGTTAGAATCCGTGCGCCTCAGCGCCCTTCTCCTCGCCCCCATCATTCCTAATATTAGTAATCAAATCTATGGACAATTAGGATTTAATTATGACTTTAATAATAAAAACTTAAGTATGGAACATCCCGAACTAAAAACGCACTTTTTATGGGGAAGATTAAGTTTAAATAAAGATTTGCAGAGGGGCGCTCCTATATTTGCTAGAATCGAAACAGATCATGTTGACTAATTAGTTTTATTTTAATCAACTGGTTAAAAATAGGCAATAATTAATATAAATCAAGATTTTTGCCTAAATTTAAAACACTTTTTTATAAAAAAAATATCAATTTATTAATCATAAAAACTACTTTTTTATCAATAAAAAATTTAATAAAACCATTTTATAAACTAATTATTTGTAATAACAAAAAAGGATAAAAAAATGTGGGACAACTTCGACAGCGATCCCGTTTTTCCGCCTGAACAGGTGTTGGAAAATCGGGGACGTGTAGCCATTTTTATTGATGGTTCAAACTTATTTTATGCTGCCTTACAATTAGGGGTAGAAATCGATTATACAAAACTATTATATCGTTTAACCGCCGGAGCAAAATTACTCAGAGCCTTTTTTTACACAGGAGTCGATCGCACTAACGAAAAACAACAGGGCTTTTTATTATGGATGAGGCGCAATGGCTATCGAGTTATTGCTAAAGACTTAGTACAACTTCCAGACGGCTCAAAAAAAGCTAATCTTGATGTGGAAATTGCCGTAGATTTAATGGCTTTAGTTGGCTCTTATGATACTGCGGTTTTGGTGAGCGGTGACGGTGATTTAGCCTACGCTGTGGATGCAGTTAGTTACAGGGGCGCTAGAATTGAAGTAGTTAGTTTACGATCTATGACCAGTGACAGTCTAATTAATGTAGCTGATCGTTATATCGATTTAGATCAAATCCGGGAAGACATTCAGAAAAATCGTAAATCTCATCTCACTTATGATACATTTTCGCCCTATCATCTCACAGAAAATCGGGATAATTTGCCTTAATATCTGACGTTACCCACTGATTCAAATGTTAAGTTAAGAGGGGTTTCAGGTGGCAGGTAGCAGGTTTCAGGTGTAAAACCATCAAACATTGATTCGTCAGTCAACGGATTTACTTTGACATTTCGACTACGCTCAGGCTAAAGACGTTCTTAGGCAATTGACACTCCCACCACTAAACCCTACGGGTTATAGTGGGGGATTCTTGGTTCACCGACTCGCCGTTAGACGACAGCCCATA
>JACYMF010000016.1 GCA_015272165.1 Cyanobacterium sp. T60_A2020_053 | reverse complement strand
ACCGTAGGGCATACGGGAACATACGCTTGGGGAGATTTGCCCTCTTGGGCGATTGGTGCAAACCTGTCGTCTAACGGCGAGTCAGTGAACCAAGAATCCCCCACTATAACCCGTAGGGTTTAGTGGTGGGAGTGTCAATAAAACCGAAAAAAGTCTTTCCTGTCACCCAATTATCAGATGTTACCCAGTGTTCAAAGTATATTGGTAAGGCAAAAACAATTCAAGAAATGGATCAAGCTATTGCTCACGGAATTGAACAATTATGGAATCAATAATTGCCGTTGATACTAATATTCTTGTTAGATTAATTACTCAAGATGATGAAATACAATATCAGCAAAGTTTGAAGTTATTTGACCATGAAAATATCTTTATTGCTGATACTGTAATCTTGGAAACTGAATGGGTATTGCGTTTTGCTTATAAGTTTCAACCTTTAGAAATTTGTCAGGTTTTTAGAACAGTTTTTGGTTTATCTAATGTTTATTTAACTGATGAAAAGTTAATTTTACAAGTGCTTCAGTTTGCAGGTTTTAGGTGTAATTTTCAGAAGATGATCTGATTCGATCAAAAATTGAACCTAAAAAATCAATTAAGACATATTTTTTGTCAATTCTTTCACCTAATACCTAACACCTAATACCTGACACCTTTGCACCACCGAAAATTTTATCTCGAACTCAGGTTATATCAAGATTAAATAATTTTTCTGAGTTGGGCGGTAGGATATATCATAATAAAAAAGTATCATGGACATTGATAATTAATTTTTGACAGGATTAACGGCAATATTGAATTATGACTAACATTCACTGTATTAACCCCCAATGCGACACCCTCAATCCCGTCAGTGAAATGTATTGTTCTAATTGTCAAACTCCTGTTATTAAGCGATATTTAAGAGTATTAGGAGATTTTTCTCCTTTTCCCCAAAATAAAGCACTGGGCGGAGGGCGCTTTTCACCCCATCAAGGCAAAATTGTTTTAGATACTCAACCCCACTTAACCCCCCCAGCGCCCTCCGACTTATCAGATGACATCGTTTCCTACCTAAAACTTTTTTCTTATCGTCTCCACACACCGCAAGTTTACGCAGGAATTGAAGAAGAAGGGCAAGTAATTTGGTTATTGGAATATGAGGGGATTATGCTGGATGAAAACACAGGAAAACCTATTTATGAAGAGCTTTTTTGTTCTTTTTTAGAAATTTGGTCAAAGGCTTCTCCCTTTACACAAGTTAATTTGCTATGGCAAATGATTCATCTTTGGCATCCCCTCAGTAAACAGCAGATGTTATCTAGCTTATTAGATATAAACAATCTAGCAGTAAGTGGTAATTTTGTCAAGTTAATTGAACTAAAATCAGATCAAGATTTTCTTTTTAATCTGGGAAATTTAGCTAGTTTATGGCATACCCTATTACCTAAAATAAATCCAATACTTAAAGAAATTATTAATAAAATTATTCTTAGTTTAGAACAAGGTTTATTAACAAAACCAGAACAAGTTATTAGTATTTTTGACCAAATTATACATATTATTAGTAATAATAATTATATCCATAAATACGAAATAATTGCTACAACTAATGCTGGTAAAAAAAGAGAGAAAAATGAAGATGCTTGTTATCCACAACCAGATATAATAAAAGAAAGTGGTGCTGGAATCAATAGTTTAACCATTGTTTGCGATGGTTTGGGGGGACAAAAAGGAGGAGAAATAGCTTCTCGTTTAGCCATTGACACTTTAGAACAAGAATTAAATAAAGCCTACGAAAAAAAGTTAAAAGAAACCTTACATAACCAAAATTGGACACCTTTAATCGATAAAAGAAAAATTGTTATGGCGTTATCAAAGGCAAACAATCGTATTGCCAAAATTAATAATGCTAATAATAGTAAAGAACGGGATCGTATGGGTACTACGGTAGTATTAACTATGGCTATAGATCATGAAATTTATCTAGCTCATGTGGGGGATTCAAGAATATATTTAATTAGTAATTCTTCCGGCTGTCATCAGGTAACGGTGGATGACGATTTGGCATCTCGGGAAGTGCGCTTGGGTTATAGTTTATATCGAGAGGCAATAGCTACACCCCAAACGGGCGCTTTAATTCAGGCTTTAGGTACTGATTATGCTAGTCGCATTCGTCCTCATATTAAGCGTTTGATTATGAATGAGGATTGTATTTTTCTGTTATGTTCGGATGGTTTATCGGATTATGAAAGAGTAGAACAATATTGGCAAAAAGAAATGTTACCAATTTTAAGGGGTGACATTACCCTTGAGGAAGGTTTACAAAGTTTGTTGAATTTAGCCTTAGAAAAAAATGGTCATGATAATATTACCATTGCCTTAGTTCGTTGTGGTGTAACTCCCGTTAAGGATGCTCCACCGATCAAAAATTTAACTTGGGAGTATCTTACTTCCATTATTCCTAATTTACCCCAACCCAGCAAAAAGTCTCTATCAATTTCTGCTAATTTAATTCATCATCAATATTTTTGGTTAGCCCTTTTGATCATCACTATTCTGGGGTTAGGGGCGCTGAGGTATCGCCAAGGGCGCCCTTCACCGTCTAATAATCAATCTTCTTTGTCTTATAGCGAAGAATCTCAAACCCTATTTAGAAATTCCAACTTCCTGTAGTATTTTTAAAGGTTGGTATTCTTTTAATAATTGTAATTGTGCCTGATTTTTGACTAATAAAGCGCCCGCAAAACCCAAGGAATTAATAGAAATAGAGTTATATTCTGGTTGCCTACGAGGAATAATCATTAACCAATTTTCAGTAATTAATAAATTGTAATTATCAAGGCAATTATTATGATTTTTTGTTAATTTTAAATAATTCAACATTTGCTGGTATAAATCCCAAGTGAGTTTAGCGCACTCCAACGCAGATTTATCATGAGTGGTGAGGAGGGCGCTACATTGTTGATAAGATAATTCATCAATCGAAAATATCTGATTAGTCTTAACTTTATTTTGATAACTTAAAACTAAATTATCCATAGGAATAGTCGTTAATTCTGACACCAAAGGATAAGGCACGACTTGTAAATGTTTATGAGGTTGAGAAGCACCAGCGCACTTCCCAGCGTTATAAAAACCTAAACCTGAAACCTGTTTTAAAACTAGCCAAAAAGCGTGTAAATCAGCTAAATTCAATAACTTTTCTTGAGGCTCGAAATGTCGAGTAATTATTAAAACATGATTATTAACTACATTATATTTATTTAAAATACAGACATGATTTGTACCCAAATCATTAACATAAAGATTTTTTTCGTAAGGTAAAAACGGATTATATTTAGTTGTTTTTTGAATCTTATTTTGTACTTTTTTAGCGTTTTCTTTTCGAGCAATATTTTCTAAAATTCTCACAATAAAAGTAAGATTATTTTGATTGATAATTTCATAATTAGTAGGTATAGGATGAAGGGCTTTTGTTAATAAAGCCCTTTGGGTAGTTTCGGTTATTTTTTCCCACAAACTTAGATGTTCTGCTGTCATAAATCTATTCATCAAATACTTATTTTATTCGTCAACATAAAACCGATAAAAAAGATCACCATCTTTAAAGTTATGATTATCGGTGACATGATGAATAATTTTAGCATCAATTAACTGTTGTCCAATATTAATGGCTTCCGCTTTGGAAATACCATAACGATTTTGCATCCATTTTACCGCCTCACTGCCAATAAAACATTGATCGTAAGTAACTAAACGATAATGGCGATTTTTAATTTCTAACCCCCCATCACTCAGACGCATATCGTTAACTAATTTCGTAATATTGAGGGCATATAAATCAATAATGGTATTCTCCTCAATGCGCACTAACTGATTTTTAAAACACTGAAAAAGGAAAAATATATCTTCATCTTGATGACTATTTAACCATTGTTGAACCATATCTAAAGATTGACTGGGAGAAATTTTAAATCTCATCAGCATCAAGCCAGATAATTTTTCTTGTATTTCTGAAGGTGTTGGACTATTCATCATAATTTTCCCCAAATAACTCTTAAATTTTAACCTTAGTATGCAATTTTCAGTCGATTAAACAATGTTTGTTATCAGCTTTTGATTTATTCAGCAAACCCTAACTATTTTTTAATTAACTGACATTAGCCGCAATAAATCTTAAAGTACCAATGTTTCTTTCGCAATTAATCTCTCAGACTATTAATATCTCGTTTGACTGTGTAACATCAGTTAATTAATTTATGCAGTATTTGTTTTTAGAATTAAAATTGAAAATGTTACAAATAACAAAGATTATTTATCATGTCTCAATTTTACAATGAACCATATCCCGAACAAACTCGCCACATCAAAAAATACACTCGACAATTAAGTGAAGAATTACCCGATGTCATGAAGTCTTTTTATGCTTTGAGTAAAAGTGCTTCAGAGTCTAATGCCTTATCAGGGAAAGTAAAAGAATTAATTGCCTTGGCTATTGCTGTTTCTACCCGTTGCGACGGTTGTATTGCTTTTCATACCCAAGCAGCCTTAAAAGCTGGTGCAAGTAAAGAAGAAATCGTCGAAATGCTAGGGGTCACAGTATTCATGGGAGGTGGCCCATCTCTAATGTATGCAACCCATGTCATGGAAGCCATAGAACAATTTAGTCAAGAAAGCTAAACCTATTTAGGGTCTGCAGAAAAAGTGCAATAGACTTCTCCAGAAATTATAGTTTATAAACAGGGATCATGTATAAAATGTTAATAATTTATAAAAATGATACTCAAATTGATTACTAAAATAATTATTGGAGATGTCTAATGGTGAAGGCAAATTGACAGATGAGGTTTTATCCTTCTTTTTTCACTGTCTAAAAAAAATTTACCGTTCTTAGATTACAAAGCTTTGATTAACAAATCATTTTGAAACTTTTTAATCAAAATAAATTATCAGAATTGAATAATGGCTAAAACTATATCTAATAAAGGTAATTGATCAGAAAGTGAAAGATGAGGGATAGAAGCAAAAAAAAGCGCAGTTAAAAATTGATCTTGAAAAACGTCTCAAATAAATTGAACAGAAAGAGAAGGCATCTAATAAATAGTTTATATAAAATCATTAGTGTAGAGTAATTTCCAGTTTTTCACATAAGTGAGAATTTCGTGTTATTTTTTTGTCTCATTTAAAACCTCACCTTCACAATTATAATTATGATATTTTTATACTAATATTTGTTACGATTTTGTTAATTTTCGCAGTCCAATACCGAGTATCTTGAATTTTTCATAAACTTTTCCTAATATTTTTTGTTAGGCACTCCTCCTCCTGATTTGCTCATAAATAAAGATATTCTGTTATTGTGAGGGATAAAGAAAAATCTCAAACCTTTTATTTTTTGTTAACTTGCCTAAGGCCAGCAGCTCATACCTTATGGTTAGGCATTTTACTATATCATCAAGAGATTCTCTTAAGTATCTCATTTAAAAGATTACTTTTCTTGACAATTTCTTATAAATGAGATTACAATAGAAACATCAACATTGGAGAAAAGTTATGAGAAAGTAGCAAGGTCAATCGTAGAGATGACATTATCACAACAGTCAACTCTTGATAATGACAGGATTCAAACTGGCAAAATCAAAACGAAAAATACCGATTGGCTTTTATGGTAAAAATTGTAACTTTTTTGTTAATGCTTTCTCATGAGTCTTTTTTCATATCGTGTCTTAACTATCAAAAAATTCTAATTTTCGTAAATCTTGCATAAATCAGTAATTTTTACCTGATAAATAAGTAAAGAGTTTCATCGTCAATAACTAAACACAAAAGCACACATCATTAATCGCACAGGATACAAAAATTATGCTTCTCAGTAAACTATTTGTTCGTTTTTACAAATCTTTTAATTATGACTATCTCAAAAAATCTACAGTAGATCAATCTCAAGCTCAAGAATGGGAATGGGTAGATAATGATAAAACCCTATGGTTTCCTTATGTTGAAATCCCCATCGATGGTAAGATTACTACGGTTGTTGGTGCAAATGAATCAGGAAAATCACATCTATTAAGTGCAATCGAAAAAGGAATTACAGGGCAAGGAATAGAAAGAGAAGATTTTTGTCGTTATTCTCAATTTTTCACTGTTACCAAAGATAAATCCATGTTTCCTAATTTTGGTTTCGAGTGGAAAAATTTAACAGAAAATGAACAAAGTAAATTACGAGAATTTATCAACATTCCTAAGACAGTGAAATGTTCTGAATTTTTAATGTTTCGCACAAATCAAGATGTTACTATTTATCTGAAAGATGAAAAAACTGATGAATATAAAGAGTATCCTATTAATGATTTTAGTTTTTCCAATTTTTTACCAAGTATTTTGCCTATTAACTCAAAAATTGCTTTACCTGATAGTGTTTCAATTCAGAAGATAATTAATAAAAGTAATGCAAGTAAAGATTCTCAATCCAGTAATACTAGCACTCTATTATTAAATTTAGAAAAATGGAAACAGGTAAATGATTTATTAAATGATATTAGCAAAAAAGCCCCTATTCCCTGTGATAGTGAACACACAAATGGAGGATATTGGCATGATGATGAAGGAAGACATCGTCGAGCAGAGGACTTAGAACGACAATATTTAGATATTACAACAAGTCATAGAAATTCTATTAAAAAATATAATGAGCTTCAAGAAATTTTAAAGTCAGCTACAAAGTACGAAAATGATTTTGATGAAGTCGAACTGGCATATAAATTAATTTGTAATGTAGCAGAAATAGATGTAGATTTTTTAGCTGAAATTATCAAAAATTCTTTTAATGCAAAAAAACAAGGGTATGTTGCCGCTATTATTGACAAAATCAACAAAAGTCTGTCGGAAAGATTAAATTTTCCCAGTTGGTGGGTACAGGATAAAGAATTTAAGTTAGTGGTTTCTTTGAGTAATTATCATCTTAAGTTTGCTATTAAAGATAAAACGGGCAGTACTTATTCATTTTCCGAACGAAGCCAAGGGCTAAAATACTTTCTCAGCTACTATATTCAATATAAGGCTCATAATCCTATTCCCAATAAATCAGAAATATTGCTGATGGATGAACCCGATGCTTTTTTATCTAGTCAAGCTCAACAAGACTTAATGAAAATATTTAAAGCATTTGCTGATGGTAAGGATAAAAGAGAGCCAGTGCAAGTTATTTTTGTAACCCATTCACCATTTTTAATTGACAAAAATAATCCCAAAAGACTTCGAGTTTTAGAAAAAGGAGCTGAAGAAGAAGGAACAAGAGTAGTTAATGATATTGGCAGAAATCATTATGAACCGTTGAGAACTTCTGTTGGTTCTTTAGTGGGTGAAACTGCCTTTATGGGGAATTGTAACTTAATAGTATCCCGTTTATCAGATCAAATTTTAATTGCAGGATTAACAACTTATTTCAATGAGTTAAATGAAGGGAAAAATAATATCTCTGCTCCAGAAAAAATTGACTTATTAGACTTAAATCACATAACAATTATTCCCGCAGGAGATGTTACACAAATTCCCTACATGATAAAATTACTACGACAAGACACAGAAAAACCAGCAATAATCACTGTTTTAAATGCAGACAAAATTAGTCAAGAGGTTTATTCCAAATTTGATGATGATAAAAGTGATAAATTTGTGGATGCTTTCGTTATTTTAATTAAGTCAATCGAGAAATTTAATGCACAGGATAAAAGTACATCATTCAAAGTTACTGAATTAGAAGACTTAATACCTTTGTCAATAGCGGTTAAAGCATTATTAAAATATGCTCATCTTTTTACAGAAGATAAGGATGTTTTGGACAAAATTACTGTAGAAAAAATTAAATCTACTTTCAATGATCAAGAAACATCGTTTATTAACCTTCAGAAATATATGGAAAAATATGAGATTTGTTTAGATCGATTTGGTTTTGTGAAAAGTGTTCTTGAGGTAATTAAAAATGAAGATATGCTATCAGAAGAACTAGATATTTTAAAGGATAATTTTAAACTACTTTTTGAACAAATTAATGATAAAAAAAGAAAAGCTGAGTTAGAGTTTTCCAAAGAAAAAATTGCTACAAAAGTAAGTCGTTTCATTAAAACCTTTGAAATGGATTATCCTAAAAACGCTAAAAAAGTAGATGCAGAAGAATTGTTTAACAAAATCGAAAATATTTTAGATAATAGTAAAGAAAGTAATGAGATTATTAAGACAATTAACGAAATTCGTAAAGAATATCAATTACAAGAAAATCCATTAGAAGAAATTAAAGAATTTCAAAAATTTATTAAGGATTTAAGTAATATTAAATATTCTCCAGTTCTATCCACACAGGAAAAAGAAAAGGAAAGATTATCTTCTTATGTCCCAAATAAAGATACTAAAACAACCTCTAAGAGACCACCCAAAGGATTTCAAAATAAAAACTAAATTGAATAATCATTATGGCTCTTCATTACTTGGTATGGAAATTGCATTTTGAGAACGAGAGAGTAAGGCTTACAGTCTCGGTAGCATACTATCTCGTGAAGACCCATCATTATTCACTAATAGCAATCTGAACATTGTAGCCTCGTCCATTTATTACGAGGCAATTTAAAACATTTCTTTTGACAATTTGCATAAATTAATAAAGTGAGAATGATAAGTAAATTAGAATGTATGATTTCAGATAAAACAGTGTAAATTAGAGAAAAATTTATTATGGATAGAGCATTAACATTATCACAAGCAAATCTCAAAATGGCTTTATGGCAAATAGAAGTCGATTCAATGAATGATACAGATTTATATGTATGGATTTCCAACGCAGGTTTTAGTGATTCTATAGCCCTTAGATTACACGAACTAATAAAGAAAGTACAACAAATCGGGAATAAAGTAATTTCTGTCGGTAAAATTATCTTAATAAAAATTCTCGAATTTATTAAAGCACATCCTCATTTAGCGATCGGTGTTGCATTAGGTATTTCTGTAAGTATTTTAGTTCGTTCAATTCCCTTCTTTGGACAATTTTTAGCACCTTTAGCAATGATATTGGGTGTTGGTATTGGAGCGATCGCAGGGCATCGACTAGATAAAAAACAAAAAGGGGAAGAAGTTTACGGGGTAACAATTATTGAGCAAACTCAAGAAGTTATTGAAATTTTTAAAGAATTTTTCTATTTATTAATAGAAGTATTCCGTTTAGTATTCGCTGAAATCAACTCATGATATATATTTTGCATTAAATTTTTTCAAGATGGAGACTTAAAAATTATGTCCGAAGATAAAATACCCAGTAAAAAAGAATTACTTACAGCACTCAAAAAACTGGAAAAAAATCCAAAAGATAGCGTGGCAATCTTAGGTGAAATCGGAATAGTTGTCTTTGGTGCTGGTGTAGTCGGTTGGGCTGTGGCTTCAATGGGCGTGACATCTGCAATTCCAGTTATTACAGCCATAACAGGTTTTGTCTTAGTAGAAGCTACTCCCATTGGTTGGGTTGCAACCGCAGCCGTTGCAGGAGGTGCAGCCGCTTATGGTTTAACACAAATCGTCAAACACGGTTCTCAAATAGAAGCAAAAAAAGCACAGTTAAAAATTGACCTTGAAAAACGTATCAAAGAAATTGAACAGAAAAAGGAAAAACCAAATATAAAAGACTTAAGTCATTTCTATAATGTCCTATACAGAGCTTTAGATTACGATCGCATCGACAAAAAAGACGCTTTTGATTTATTAAAAGCTATTTCCAGTGGAAAAATGCGTCTTACCGAAGCCTATAAATTAATTAATGACATATTAGATAACTAAACTACAAAATCGAGAAGAAAATGTATGGGTGGAAGTGGGCAGAAAAATTTTCTGCCCCTACATTTTTCCGTAGGGGTTGAATAATATTCAACCCAACCTCATCAAAAAATATTATTTACTATATATAAAAATATCATTCAAACATGGACAAGAAAGGATTAATAATTGTCAGTTTTTCATTGATGACTAAACCATGTTGCATATCCTCTGAATAAATAACATTAACAGGAGATACTAATGCACAAGAAACAATTAAACTATCCCAATACGAAAAATTATATTTTCTCCTAAGTTCACACGCATTTTTCATTTCAATAGATGTTAAACAAATAATCTGACATTGTTCTTCAAACTCTTCAATAATTTGGTATATTTGTCTATCTGAAAAATTAGCTTTTCGTTTAAGTACAGAGCAAGTTTCTGTAATTATTTGCGTGCTGATAACAATATTTGTAGAATTAGTTAAACTAATGGCAATTTCTCTTTTTTTTTGATATGTAAAATGTTCTGAATTTCGGTCAAAAAGAAAGCGATAAAGCCAAATATTAGAATCTACAAAAAATTTACGATCTTTCATGAATATCGTCTCTGGTTAATTTTTGCCAATCATTAACTATAATAGGATTTTCTGCTAATTCGTCCATTAATCGCCTTTTTTTCAGAGGTTTAATGATAACCTCAACTTCTAAATCTTCTGTTAAATTTTCATTATATTCTTGAGGAATTACAATCATTCCTTGATTAACTTTCGTAGTAAATTCAATGGCATTTATATTGAACATAAGTTTATGGTATTACCAGTAGATGATATTTTCTACATCTTAACAAAGACTTTACGGGGAGTCTCCCAGAAAAATAAGAGAATGTAACAGAATGTAACAAAAAATGGTGCGTAACCGTAAAAATTAATGAGGATATAAGTAAAAGAGCCTATTTTCGTGGTAAAACCTATAAAGAGCTTATCTTACGCTCTGTAATAATTCTTAACATATATCCGATAAATCCAATAAATTCAGGAGTTTACACATTAATGTTTACAAACGTAAAATCCGCCATCAGACATATAGCGCCCTCCGAACTACAAGGAAGGGCATTGATGAAGGTGGTTTATGTTGTTTTAGAACCACAATACCAAAGTTCTATTTCTTCAGCAGTAAAAGCCATTAACGCCCATAACCCTAACCTTGCCATTGAGATTAGCGGTTATCTGATCGAAGAATTAAGAAGCCCCGACAATTACGAAGAATTTAAAAAAGACGTAGCCGAAGCTAATATCTTCATTGCTTCTTTGATTTTCATTGAAGAATTAGCTCAAAAAGTCGTTGAAGCCGTCACTCCTCATCGTGATAACTTAGATGTTGCTGTGGTTTTCCCCTCCATGCCCGAAGTAATGCGCCTCAACAAAATGGGTAGCTTCAGCATGGCGCAATTAGGGCAAAGCAAAAGCGTCATCGGCGAGTTTATGAAAAAGCGTAAACAGAAAAATGGCGCTGGTTTTGAAGATGCCATGCTCAAATTATTACGCACCTTGCCTACGGTATTAAAATATTTACCCGTAGAAAAAGCCCAAGACGCGCGCAACTTCATGTTAAGTTTTCAATACTGGTTAGGTGGTAACGCCGACAACCTCGAAAACTTCTTCTTGATGTTAGCTGATAAATACGTTTTCACGGGGGAAAAATCCTTACTCAGTAAAAGGGATTATAACGAGCCTACCGTGTATCCTGACATGGGTATTTGGCATCCCCTCGCGCCGAAAATGTTTGAAGACATCAAGGCATATCTTAACTGGTACAATAACCGTGATGACATCAATGATGACTTGAGAGACCCTTTAGCGCCCACCATCGGTTTAGTCTTACAAAGGACTCACCTTGTTACGGGAGATGATGCGCACTATGTGGCAATGTTACAGGAATTGGAGTATAGGGGCGCTAGAGTTATTCCCATTTTTGCTGGTGGTTTAGACTTCTCCAAACCTGTGGACGAGTATTTCTTAGATAAACCAGTGCAAGGGGTTGAACCTTTACCCATCGTTGATGCAGTGGTATCTTTAACAGGATTTGCCCTTGTGGGTGGACCTGCGCGTCAAGATCACCCCAAAGCCATTGAATCTTTAAAACGCTTAAACCGCCCTTATATGGTGGCTTTACCGTTGGTATTCCAAACTACGGAAGAATGGGAAGAAAGCGATCTCGGTTTACACCCCATCCAAGTGGCTTTACAAATTGCTATCCCTGAGTTAGATGGGGCGATTGAGCCGATCATCCTCTCTGGGCGTGATGGTAACACCGGCAGATCAATTACTCTCCAAGACAGGGTAGAAGCTATTGCGGGGCGCGCTTTAAAATGGACAAATTTACGCAAAAAACCCAAATTAGAGAAAAAATTAGCGATTACCGTTTTTAGTTTTCCTCCCGATAAAGGTAACGTAGGTACTGCTGCTTATTTAGATGTTTTCGGTTCGATCCATGAAGTGCTAAAAGGCATGAAAAATAACGGCTATGACGTGCAAGATGTGCCGGAAACTGCTAAAGAATTGATGGAATTAGTAATCCATGATGCTCAAGCGCAGTATTCCAGCCCTGAATTAAACGTTGCCTATCGCATGAGTGTGGAAGAATACGAGCGTTTAACTCCTTATTCTCACAAATTAGAAGAAAATTGGGGGGCGCCTCCGGGACATCTTAACAGCGATGGACAAAATTTGTTAATCTACGGTAAACATTTTGGTAATGTGTTTATTGGGGTACAACCTACCTTCGGTTATGAAGGCGATCCGATGCGCTTGTTATTCTCTCGCTCGGCTTCTCCTCATCATGGTTTTGCCGCTTACTATACCTATCTTGAGAAAGTTTGGGGTGTTGATGCCGTATTACATTTTGGTACTCATGGCTCGTTGGAATTTATGCCCGGCAAACAAATGGGGATGTCTAATGACTGTTACCCTGATAGTTTGATCGGTAATATTCCTAATATCTACTACTATGCTGCTAATAACCCCAGTGAGGCAACTATTGCCAAACGCCGTAGTTATGCCGCCACTATTTCTTATTTAACTCCTCCTGCGGAAAATGCTGGACTTTACAAAGGTTTAGAGGAGTTGAGCGAGTTAATTGGTTCTTATCAGAGTTTGAAAGATAGTGGGCGCGGTGTGCAAATTGTCAATACCATTGTGGATAAAGCCCGTATTTGTAATCTTGATAAGGATATTCCTGAAATTGCTTCCCCCGAAGGGCAAGAGGCGGATTTATTTGATTCCAGCGCCCTCCACCAAGATCAAAGAGATACGATTGTGGGCGCTGTGTATCGCAAGTTGATGGAAATTGAATCTCGCTTATTACCCTGTGGCTTACACGTTATCGGTAAACCGCCAACGGCAGAAGAAGCTATTGCCACTTTAGTTAATATCGCTAGTTTAGACCGTGAAGATGACGGTATTATGGCATTAACCACCATTATCGCCAAGAGTATTGGGCGTAATATGGAAGAAATCTACCGTAATGCTGATAAAGGGGTATTAGCGGATGTGGAGTTATTACAGCATATCACAGAGGCAACCAGAGGAGCGGTAAGAGCTTTAGTGGAGGAGCAAATCAACGCCGAAGGGCGCGTTTCCCTCGTTTCTAAGCTCAATTTCTTTAATATGGGCAAAAAAGAACCTTGGGTAGCTAAATTACATGGATTTGGTTACACCAATGTGGATGAAAAAGCCCTCAAGCCTTTGTTTGAATACTTAGAGTTCTGTTTAACGCAGGTGTGCGCTGATAATGAGTTAGGTGGTTTATTAAAAGCCCTTGATGGTGAATATGTACTACCCGGACCCGGTGGTGATCCCATCCGTAATCCTAACGTATTACCTACTGGTAAAAATATTCACGCTTTAGACCCCCAAAAAATCCCTACTTTGGCGGCGGTACAATCAGCTAAAATCGTTGTGGATCGCTTGTTAGAGCGTCAAAAAATGGATAATGGTGGTAAATATCCCGAAACCATCGCTTGTGTATTATGGGGTACAGATAACATCAAAACCTACGGGGAATCTTTAGCACAAATTATGTGGATGATTGGGGTGAAACCCGTGCCTGATGCTTTAGGGCGTGTTAACAAATTAGAGTTAATCCCCTTAGAAGAATTGGGTCGTCCTCGTATTGATGTGGTGGTAAACTGTTCTGGTGTATTCCGTGACTTATTCATCAATCAAATGAATTTGTTAGATCAAGCGGTGAAAAAGGCTGCTGAAGCTGACGAACCTTTAGAGATGAATTTTGTCCGTAAACACGCTTTAGCACAAGCTGAGGAAATGGGTGTTAATTTACGTCAAGCGGCAACCCGTGTATTTTCTAATGCTTCTGGTTCATATTCTAGTAATGTTAACTTAGCGGTGGAGAATAGTAGTTGGGAAGAAGAGCAAGAATTGCGGGATATGTATTTAAACCGTAAATCTTTTGCTTTTAACTCTGATAATCCGGGAGTAATGGATGAAAGTCGAGACATTTTTGAGAAATCCTTAAAAACTGCTGATGCTACTTTCCAAAATCTTGATTCTTCGGAGATTAGTTTAACGGATGTATCTCACTATTTCGATTCTGATCCTACTAAAGTTGTGGCTAGTTTGCGTGATGATGGTAAAAAACCTTCTGCCTATATTGCCGATACCACTACCGCTAACGCCCAAGTGCGCACTTTATCGGAAACCGTGCGCTTGGATGCGCGCACCAAGTTACTCAATCCTAAATGGTATGAGGGTATGTTATCCCATGGCTATGAGGGAGTAAGGGAATTATCGAAACGCCTTGTTAATACCATGGGCTGGAGTGCCACTGCTGATGCTGTGGATAATTGGGTTTATGAAGATACCAATACTACCTTTATCCAAGATGAGGAGATGTCTAAACGGTTGATGGATTTAAATCCTAATTCTTTCCGTCGCATGGTTAGCACTTTATTGGAGGTTAACGGGCGCGGTTATTGGGAAACTTCTGATGAGAATATCGAAAGGTTACAACAACTTTATCAAGAAGCGGAAGACCGCATCGAAGGTATTGAGTAATCATTAACGAGAATCATAAAATTATCTTAGGGTGGGCTTCGGCTCACCTTTAAATTTAATTGTTAATTAACTTGAATGATTAAAAATGGCTGAATTACCAGAAGAAATTACCACAATAGTTTTAGAATTACAAAAACAATTATTATCCGTTATTCATAAAACCACTGAAACTACATTTATTCTTTTAGAAACCTATGGAGAAACAGAATTAACAATTATTTCTCTTAACGATCTTGATAATATTAGAGAAAGAGCAAATACTTATTATTCACGATTCTATACACTTTTGCTAAGAATTGCAGACTCTCAACCCACAGCTAGTAATGCTATGCTAGAATTGTTGGAGCGTTCTATTGAAGAAGCACAAGGAACAATAGCAGCATCAGAAGGGACGATTAAAGACGAAAAAAGAAATTGGAATTTATCATGACACAACAACCATTTACTCCCGATATAGAAAAAATTAAAGCTACATCTGCGAAGGTAAAAAAACTTTGTGAACGAATGGACGCTGAAATCTTAATTTTAGATGATATTATTGCCCAATTAGATGAACAAAATCGAAATTCTCCTTTATATCAATATCGTTTAAATAAGGCTAAAAGATTATTGAAAATAGAATCACCGATTAATGTCTAAAATAAATAAACTGATGACAGAAGAAATAGAAGTTCATACCAGTTGTGGTAACGTATTTGCTGATTTAGGATTTCCCCATGCAGAGGAAATGTTAGTAAAAGCAGAGTTAGTAAGAAAAATTAATAATATTATTGTTGAGAGAAATTTAACTGATTTAGATGTTGCTGAAACTTTAGAAATAGAGGTTGATCAAGTACCTGATTTACTTCATGGGAGATTATTAAGTTTTCCGTTAGAAAGTTTACTCAAATTCCTGAATATTTTAGGTCAAGATATAGAAATTAAAGTTAAAACAACTATTAAAAATAATCCTCAAGGAAAAATTCTTGTCAACTTATCCTAAATAATAAAATACAAAAGCTGTATTCATTAAAAAACAAAATTTTAATCTGTCATGACACAAGAAAAATTTATCCCTAAACAAATTTAAAAAACTTTCCTTAAATTTCAAGAACTTTTTAAGTGGACGGATACTGAAATTCTTGTTTTAGATAATAGCGCCCTCCCCCTTTTTAATTTATTATATAGTTTTAACAGAAATTAATGGTATGAGTGGGGTTACACAAAATGAATAATGAGTATGATCAAATATCAGAAAAAATCTTAGAAAAATTGACTGAAGTTATTGTTGAACAACTAGATGTTCAGTCTGAAAAAGTAACTCTTGATGCTAATTTTTATAAGGATTTAGGTTTAGCCCCTTATGATTTGGATGATTTAGATAAAGTGGAATTTGTCATGGCTATAGAGGAAGCATTTGAAGTTGAAATAACTGATGAAGAAGCTGAACATTTTTATACAGTAAGAGACCTTTTCAATCTTCTCCTAAATAAAGAATCTGTCGTTGAACTTAATATTAAAAGAGAACTAGAAGAGATAAAAAGACAACAGCAAAGAGAAAAGATCAAAAGACAAGAAGAAAGAGAAATAGAAATAGAAAAGATCAAAAGACAAGAACAAATACCAAAAGAAATTTTTAAGTTTTTAAGAAATCAAAATATTCAAGTACCTGAAGTTATATCAAGCATTAATAATGGTGAGATTGAACGTATTAAAAAGAGAGTAGAATTTATCGAAAATTCAATACAAGAAAAAAAATGGGAAGTTAATAAATTCAAAAAAACTATCCAAAACTTAAATGAAGAAATAGAAATTTTACAAGCAGAATTAAATCAGTTTTTGTAAGGTGCGATTGAACTTTAATTATTATAAGAGGCAAAATCGATACTATTGCGTCCTTCATAAGGTTTAGAACTTATAGTGTATTTGTATAGGCGCATAAGTTCTAAAAAATTATGATCAAAAAATGGAAGTTTTAAGGCAAAATATGGGTAACACAGCGCACGTAAAACTATGCAATCCAATCAGACTAAGACACAATACGACGAATTATTACAGAGGAATGGTCAAATCCCTGACCAAAAAGAAGAAAAAGAACCCATTAACCTTGATACTTCCGATTTTGAGCGAGATGTAATTCTCAAACCTTCTCCAGTGTGGTCAAGGGCAATGACTTGGAGTATCGTAGGAGTAACTACTTTTGCGGTGGGGTGGGCGTATTTTGCCAAAATTGAACAGGTAGTGGGCGCCCAAGGGCTGTTAAAGCCTAAAACTACTGTACAGGAAATCCAAGCGCCCCTCAACGGTGTAGTTAGCACTGTGCAGGTGGAAGACGGGCAAAGAATTGAAGAAGGGGATTCTTTGGTAACTTTTGATTCCGATGCGACAACATCTCAGTTAGTTTCTTTGGAAGCCATTAGAAATTCTTTGGTGAAAGAAAATGGTTTTTATCGTACTTTGATGAATACTCCTTTAACTCAAGAGGTGGTAGAAAAAAATGTTATTGATTTGGAGTTACCGCCCGAAATACAGGCTTTAGCCTTGAATCGTCAAAATATTATCCAAGAAAATGATTTATTTGCCATGCAGTTGGGGGAGGGTGCTACAGGTTCTCTCAATGGTCAACAAATCGCCCGTTTAAATGCGTCTAATAATGAATCTGAGTCCCGGGCGCTAGTAGCTCAATTTCGCATCGAACAGCTACAAAAACAGTTAAATCAAAATCAGTTACAATTACAAGACGCTAGGCAACAGTTGGTAAATGATCGTCAAGTTTTAGCGGAAATTCAACGCCGTAACCGTGAAACCATCGCTCAAGCGGAAGAAAGTTTAAAAATAGATCAGGAAATTTTAGAAAATATTAGTCCTCTAACGGTGGAGGGCGCTGTAGCAAAAATTCAAACGGACTTACAAAAACAACGAGTTCAAGATCGTCGTGCTAGTATCATTGAAAGTCGAGCTAATGGTCAAATTGAAGCAGAAAGGCAACAACAACAAGTAGAAACTCGTCAAGCTGAAATTAAACAGTTAGAAGAAGAAAGGCAACGGATTAACTTGCAAATTAGTCAAGGTGAAGAAGAATTGCGCAATACAAGGGCGCTGACAGAAAAGGATATAAGAGATCGTATTGCAGGAAATAATCAACGTATAGCGGAGATTGATAGTCAAATTAATAAAATTATTGTGGATAATGAGAAAAGAATTGCGGAATTAAATAGTCAAATTAGTTCAGCCCAGCAAACCATGAAATATCAGGAGTTAAAATCACCTGTTTCTGGTACAGTGTTTGACCTACAAGCGCACCCCGGCTTTGTGCCGAGAAGTGGGCAATCCGAGGCATTATTAAAAATTGTACCTGATCCCGGTCCTAATAATCCTCTCATTGCTGAAGTCTATGTAACCAATGCTGACATCGGTTTTGTACAAGTTGGGCAAGAGGTTGACGTGCGCATTGACTCTTTTTCTTATAGTGAATTTGGTGATATTAAAGGAGAAGTAACCTTTATTGGTTCAGATGCACTACCTCCAGACCAGATTTATAATTTTTATCGTTTTCCCGTGAAGGTGGAATTGGAGCAACAAAATTTATTGATTAGAGGAGAACCTGCGGAGTTACAATCGGGGATGTCTGTGAGTGTTAATATTAAGGTTCGAGAAAATCGCACTGTCTTGAGTTTGTTTACGGAATTATTCACCAAAAAAGTCGATAGTCTTAAACAAGTCAGGTAAAGGGCAAAGGATAATGGGCAAAGGATAATGGGCAATTGATAATTAAAAAAATTAAATATTAATTCTCCCTTTCTCCCTCTGCTTCCCTTTCTCCCTCTGCTTCCCTTTCTCCCTCTGCTT
>JACYMF010000015.1 GCA_015272165.1 Cyanobacterium sp. T60_A2020_053 | reverse complement strand
ATTCATAATTCATAATTCATAATTCATAATTCATAATTCATAATTCATAATTCATAATTCATTCCCCAAGGCGGTTAGGTAAAACGTCTTGTTTCACCAAGTCTTCAAGGGTTTCACGGCGAATAATTAAGTTAGCTTCTCCTTCCTTGACTACCACGGCGGCAGGTCTTGCAATACGATTGTAGTTAGAAGCCATACTATAATTATAAGCGCCCGTCGCCATTATCACGAGAATATCCCCTGTTTCGGTGGGAGGTAAAGCAACATTTTTCACTAAAATATCCCCTGATTCGCAGTGTTTTCCTGCTACTGTGACAGTTTCGCTACAATGTTGATTCATTTTATTAGCGATGATTACTTCATACAACGATTGATAGGTAATGGGGCGCGGATTGTCAGACATTCCCCCATCTACGGCAATATATGTTCTCACATTAGGGATTTCCTTTCTACCACCTACAGTATAAGCGGTAATACAACTACTGCCCACTAAAGACCTACCCGGCTCAGAAATCAGTTTTGGTAGCGCTAAATTGCGCTCTTGACAAGCCCTAGTAACAGCATTAGCAACGGTTTTCACCCATTCATCAATACTCGGTGGATCATCGGATTCCGTATAACGAATGCCTAAACCGCCTCCTACATTCAATTCTTGCATGGGTAAACCATAATCAAGGGCTTTTTTGTACCAATCAGCCAAAACCCCTGCTAAATCATGATGGGGCTGTAATTCAAAAATTTGTGAGCCGATATGGGCGTGTAAGCCGATACATTGGAGATAGTCTTGTTGTTTAATATAGGCAAATACTTCGTCTAATTGGTGGGCATCGAAACCGAATTTACTGTCGATGATACCGGTGCGGATATATTCATGGGTGTGGCATTCTATGCCGGGAGTAAGACGAATTAAAATCGAGACGTTTTGGGCTTTTTTCGTGGATATTTCGGTAAGATTTTTTAATTCTAGCCAGTTATCGACAATTATCTTACATTTACTATGTACTGCTAATTCTAGCTCATCATAAGATTTATTGTTACCATGCAAATAAATTTTATTTTCGGCATAATTGGGGTCTTGGTGGGTCATATTCAGCGCCCTTGTGGTAGTATATAGTTCTCCGCCAGAAACTACATCAAAACCGATGCCTTCACTAGCGAGAATGGCAACTATAGCGGTGCAACACCAAGCCTTAGAAGCGTAAATTACTTGGGATTCTCCTGTATAATAGTTTTTGAACGCATCACGGTATTGACGGGCGCTACTTCTTAGGGTTAATTCATCGACAATATATAACGAACTACCGAACTTTTGTACTAATTCTACCACATCACAACCGCCGATTTCGAGGTGATTTTGGTCGTTGACACGGGCGCTAAGGGGTAATAATTGCTGATTTGGTGAGCCTTCGGCATCGATTTTTTCCACGAGGCGAAGGGCGCTGGTTTTTTCGGTTAATAACATTTATTTTGATTAAATATAGCAGTCAGTTATAGGTTATGAAAATTATCTTATCATAGAAGGCAAGAGGCAAAAGGCAAGAGTAATAAACCATGTCTTTTGTTTCTCGCAAAGACGCAAAGGCGCAAAGAGAATCTTTGTGATAATTCAAGGTATAGTTTAAGGAAATGAAAACTGCTGTAAAACGGACTAATATCAAGTTCGGATAATTAGTTACAAATACATTATATCTTCGTAATTTACCCACCGTGTAATGAATTACACGGCTAATACTATCACGTTCAATAAATTGAACTAAGATTGTTTTTAATTGATTTGTAAGTGACCAATCGGACTTGATATAAAGACTTGATATAAAACAGACTAAAACCATCAGAAAATATGTAAAGTGATGCTTTTTTTTATAAAAATGCGGTTAAAATACGAGATTACAGATGCTACACGAAGCTAGTCAAACCTCATAATTATCAATTGTCCATTGTCAATTATCAATTGTCAATTGATACCATGACTTTTACCTAATACCCAATGACGGCGAAAAAATCGATACAATGACGATTCTTCTAATGATAGGTAAATCGGGCGCCCGTGGGGGCAAGTGTGAGGATTACGAGTGATTTTCCATTGATCTACTAAATTCTGCATTTCTGATATAGTTAATGGTGTGCCGTTACGGAGGGCGCTACGACAGGCTACCGCTACTTTCGCACTATCTAAATCAGCGCCCCTCGCCAATTCCCATACCGCTTCTGTCATATCATCACGACTGTGTAATAACTGGGGCATATTTCTCAGCGCCCACAACCCTTCCCCAAAACTATCAATATCAAAACCGAGATAGTCTAAATGTTCTACTTGACGAGGGGAAAAATGCTCAAAAATCTGCGGTTGAGAAAGGGGAATAAACTCCCATTGTTTTAATAATTGTTCGTAGATAATTCTTTCGTGGGCGATATGTTGTTCAATTAACCAAATACCTTCGGAATGTTCAGCGATAATATAGGTATGGCGAGATTGTGCGATAACTTTTAATTCAATTAATCCTAAAGAAGCTGTATTTTCTTTTTTTTCTATTTGATAAATAGGTTTATTTTCTGCAACAGTTAATAATTTTTCTACTCTTTGATTGCTAATAGTTTGTTCACTAATGGTAAAAATTTGCTCAATACTTTCCTTTATTTGCTGTTGCCAAAAATCTAAATTATGTAAATAAATTTCTCTTTTGGTGGGGTGACGATTCCAGTCAATATGACGGGGAGAAATATGTAAATGTACAAATACCACAGGAAAACGATCTCTTGGTAAAGTGCGATGAAAACTGCTAAATATTGCCGATTCTAACTCAGGAGATTTAATCACTCGACCATTGACCCCGATCTTAACCCAGTCAGGGCGAGGGCGAGAAAGGCGATCGGGTAATCCTAATACTATTTCAAGTTGAGAATTATGATCTTCTGAAAAGTTATTTATGGAAAATTTTTGGGCTTTTAAGTCAGTATAATTAATACTTTTTAACAGTTGTAGTAAAATGTGGTCAGCTTGATTTTTGCCGTTAATATGTAAACTTAATTTATCATTAATTAGTAACTGCCAAGTAACTTGAGGATGACATAAGGCAAATTCACCTATTAAAATTTGTATCTGTTTAATTTGTTGTTTAAAAGGGGGATTAGCCTGACGGCGCAGGGGAATATTATGAAATAAATTATTCACCGTAATAATTGTACCTTCGGCAAGGGCGCAGGGGGTAATATTTTTGTTTTCATGCCATTGATAACCGCAATCTCCTTTGATTCGACTGGCAATGGTTAATTCTGCTAACTGAGATATACTGTGTAACGCTTCCCCTCGAAATCCTAGGGTTTGAATATTGTTTAAATCTTGACAACTACTAATTTTACTGGTGGTATGGGCGAGGGGCGCATTACTGAGGTGAAGGGCGCTGATACCCGTGCCATTATCTGCTACCTGCACCATCCACAATTCAGGATAAATAGTAATAACAATGCGTTTCGCTTGGGCATCGAGGCTATTTTCGACTAACTCCTTTACCACTGCTGTTAATGAGTCTATCACCTCCCCTGCCGCAATTAATTTGATTACTTCAAGGGGTAGTTTATTTATTCTCATCATAGAGTAATATCAAGTTAGGTAAATTAGTTATTAAAAGATTGTATCTTCGCAATTTCCCCACCGTGTAATGAATTACACGGAACCAATAGTATTCCGTTCAATAAATTGAACTAAGATTATTTTTGGTTGATTTATAATTAATCAAATGAACTTCATATAAATTCTCATATAAAATTAATTGTATAAGCAGGGATAACAAGCAGGGCATTTTCATTCTCAAAAATGTTAATTTTTCAAACTAGCTAATAATCATAAATTCAGAGGTTTTTAATTACTAATAAATCAATTAATAGTAAAAAATCTCCCTTTCTCCCGTGCCTCCTCTGCTTCCCCTTCCAAAATTTAGATTTTTGGTTCAACTTTGAAAATTCCCTGCTTTCTCTTGTGCCTCCTCTGCTTCCTCTTCCAAAATTTAGATTTTTGGTTCAACTTTGCAAAAACTGCCCTTTCTCAAATTAGCGCCCATGCCAATTTAGCAGCGCCCGTCATCCCAGCATCATTGCCTAATTGTGCTACTTTTAATTGTAAACCTTCCCTCGAACTAGGTAATACCCGTTTTTCAATTTCTGCCCAAGTTGAAGGTAAAAAATGATGGGCGCTGGCACTCACTCCCCCCCCAATCAAAATCACCTCCGGGGTTAACATATAAATGTAAGTGGCTAAACCGATGGCAATAGTCTTACCATAATTTTGCCAAAATGTCAAGGCTTCAGGGTCATTTTTATCTGCCAATTCGCCCCATTCGGAAGGTTTTTTGCCCGTATCTCGATAAATGGCGCGCGCCGAAGCGTGTTGCTCAAAAGAGCCAGTATTACCGCTATTACAAGGATGCCCATGGGGGTTAAAGGTAATTAAACCTAATTCTCCACCGGCGCCCCTATGCCCAGTAAATAGTTTACCATCAAGAATAATAGCGCCCCCCACCCCTGTACCAATGGTAATTAAAACTAAATCTTGATAACCTTTTCCTGCGCCTAACCATGCCTCTCCTAATCCGGCACAATTAGCATCATTGGCGCAAGTAGTTTGAATGCCTGTTTTTTTCTCCAACTCATCGGCTAAAGGCACATCATGCCATCCAGACAAATTAATTGCTACTTTGGCAATTCTACCTGTTACATCCACCGCACCGGGCATACCGACACCTAATGAGATGATATGGCGATTTTTTTGTAAATCATTGACAATAGAAGCGATTTTGTCAATTACTGCCTCTGGGGTAGCTGGTTGGGGGGTAGCCACGCTAAAAGATTCTAAACAAGTGCCATCAGCTAAAAAACGACCAAATTTGATCGCCGTGCCACCTAAATCCACCCCAATCACTTCTGATTTACTCATAATTACTTCTATTTACTGCATCATTTTGATTATAATTTAACTGAATCACTAATAAAAATACAACATGAGTACAGAAAATCAGATGAAGGGCGCTGATGCAGTAGATCAAGCCATCGCACAGGGGTTAGACTTAGATGGTAGCCCTATTCCTCCCGAAAAACTCCAACTATATCAAACAGTTATGGGGTTTGAAGCAGGAAGAAAAAGAAGTGGAGTGACTAATACCATGCGCTCTCGTATTGTGCGCATTGGGGCAAAACATCTCCCTCAAAGTGAATTAAATCAAATGTTAATTGATGCTGATTTTCCGCCTTTAAAAGAGAAAGAAATTCTTTTTTATTATGGTAGTAAATAGGGGTTCTGAAAAAGGTGTCAGGTATCAGGTGTTAGGTATTAGGTGAAAGAATTGACAAAAAATAGATATTAATTGATTTTTTTTCGGTTCAATTTTTTTCTCGAATTATTATATCATCATCTGAAAATTACACCTGAAACCTGCCCTTAAATTAATAATCTCATCATTAAATGGAAAAAGCCTTTTATGTCTTTAGATAATACCCCTAATAATTCTATGTTTGTGGAAGAATTAGAAGCAACCATTAATAATTTACAATCAGCTATCAATATTCTTCGCAATCCTGACAATATCCCTCGTCTCAATGATAATAATATTCAAAATTTTCAACAAATTAGCTTAAATTTACTAGAAAATTTACAGGGTGATAAAGATAATCTTTTTTCTGTGAATAATACTGAAGATGATTGGCTTCCTTCCCCTCCTCCTGTCAATCCTGCGAGGAAATGGTGGCAAGGGCGAAGGGCGCTGGTTTTATTTATTACTATTGCTCTCGTTATTATAATTGTATCATGGTCAATTATTCGCTCTAATCAATTTATCAATACTTCTAACATCACGGATAATTCTCCTTCACCATCCCTAGAAATACCTTCTCAAACTGAGTTATCTAATGATACTGATATTAATTTATCTCCAGCAGAAAAGCCCCTTAAAAATGAGCAATCATTAACGGAAGATGTTGTAATTTCTCCCCAAGAAGAAGTAAATATTGTTAGTGATGATGAAATAATTTCTTCTCAAGAAGATACTAATATTATTACTGATGACGAGGTAATATCTGAGGCGGAGGGCGCTGGAAAAATAACTCCTCTAACCTTAGAAGAAAGTTTAATCGCCAACATTCGCCAAAGTATTGAAAATGTCACTAAAAAATATGGTAAAACTTTAATTTTGAATATTGAAGCTAATTTTTCAGGTAGTGAAATTAGACTTACATTAAGTAAAGAATGGTATAATCTTTCAGAAAATCAACAGAAAGAATTGGCACAGAATATTATTGACAAAAGTATAGATTTAGACTTAAATAAAATTTATCTTTTTGATATAAAAAATAATATTATTGCTAGAAAAGCATTTATTGGTAATGATGCTATTATTTTGAAAAGTAATGACAATACTGACTTTAAATAGGGTGCATTGAATAAGTAAAAAAATAGTCTTTTTTCTCAAAAAATATGTATTGCTTTTATCCTATTCAAAAATTATTGAAGCAAATTCACAGATTATAAAAAATAAGCACTATATCAAAATCTTTGATGTTAAAACATTTAAAATTTTGCCTCTTGTCCTTCGCCCTTTCAACTAATCTTCATCACTTTCAAAAAGTAACTCTTCCAAAATGGCTTGTTGTTTTTCATTTTCAGGCTCAAAAATAATGATTTTTCCTGACGATTTTCTTTCCCCTAAAAACATGATAGGAGTAGTAGGAGTAAAGATACTATATTTCTGCTCAAAACTATAAAAAATAGCTAAAAATTGCAATTCTTCGCCAACAATCTGTCCGTTATCTTCATCTAATTCTAAACTGACTAAATTATCATCTTCTAAAGGAGGTAATTCTCCACTAGCAGTCAATAAGAATCCGCTCCTTTTTAAGGATAAATTAAGTTCAGCTAAAACAGCTTTCGCATCATCAAAAATAGCATCAATTTCGTCATCATCTTCCACAATCACAGTTTCGATGTCGCTATCTTCTTCTTCGTCTAAAACGTCATCCGTCAGAATCATAATAGTTAAATCGATGGGCATAAGTAAGACATAATTTTTGCCTTCGTAATCCACTTCATTTTCTACATAACAATCCAAACAGCGCCCGTCGTCATCACGAATGGTAACGATTTCTGTGCCGTCATATTGTTCACTTTCGGAAGAAAAATTGGAGGACATAATTGATTTTCACTCTATCCTTAATTAGTTATTTTTTAGAAGTAAAATACAGAATATCATGATTTGACCCATAATTCTTCTTTTCTTTCTTCTCGTGGGAAAACTACTTATTTATAAAAGGGTGAAGGGCGCCCTTACCTTTTCAGCAAGATGTGGATAAGGTCCTCGGATCTAAGTTTGCTGGGTGTTGATGGGCAGAAGACAAGGGGCAAAAAGCCACCGTTAAATGTTTAAGTTATTTTTAGGGCTGAATAAAAACAGCAAGTTAAATATGTCTTACCTTATAATAGTGGGAGTGGTCGATGAAAAGAAATAATCAATGATGAAATTTATATTTGCTTCATTTTATCAGTTTCTCCCCCTTGATAATTTGGAAATTATACAGCAAAAACTATTGTCAGTTTGTAATGATTTGGGCATAAAAGGGACAATTTTAATTGCTCATGAAGGGATAAATAGTAACATTGTCGGGGAAGAAATAGCCATTAATTCTGCTGTAGATATAATTAAAAATTTAATTAACTATCGTGAACTAGAAATTAAATTTAGTATAACGAAAACTATTCCTTTTGAAAGAATGAAAGTGAAAATAAAGCCAGAAATTATTACTTTTGGTATCTCTGAAGCTGATCCCCTCAAGCAAGTTGGTACATACGTTAATCCTCAAGAATGGAATCAATTAATATCTCAAGCTGATGTTAAAGTAGTAGATACTCGCAATGATTATGAAGTAGAAATCGGTACTTTTAAAAAAGCAGAAAATCCTCATATTGATTCTTTTAAAGAATTTAATGATTATATTGAGCATAATTTAAGTGAATGCAAAGGAGAAAAAATTGCTTTATTTTGTACTGGTGGTATACGTTGCGAAAAAGTAACCGCTTTAATGTTAAGCAAAGGTTTTAAAGAGGTTTATCATTTGCAGGGTGGAATTTTAAAATATTTACAAGAAATTCCAAAAGAAGAAAGCCTATGGGAAGGAGAATGTTTTGTTTTTGATGACAGAGTAGCTGTCAAACACGGTTTAGAAGAAGGAAGTTATCAACTATGCCCTGAATCGGGTAATCCTATTCCTAAAAATTGATTCTTAAAATGTAGAGTGTTTTGCATATATATATAGTTTATAAGTTGTGTTGAGGAAACGAAACCCCACAAAAATTAAGGTTATCATTACATTTTTTAATGTTGCTTTGTGTTTCTCAGAAAACTTCTCAGTAAAAATACTGATTATTTAATAATTTTTAAAATACTTAGAGTAAAGTTTAAGAAAAAATAACTAATATAGGAAACAATATATAAATTAGTATCAAAATAATTTATAAAAATGGATAAATATAGCGTTAAAAAAGAGTCAAAAGTATTAACAATTGAGTAGAATAGATTATAGTAAAACTAAAAATAATTTGATAATCAGCAAAAAGTAACAAACTTTACTAATCAAAAATTATGAATGAACCCTACAGCAATGGAATAGAAGAACAATTTCTGAGCCGTGATGAGAGAGTTAAACAACTAAAAAATATGATTGACACTTTGCGTATTGCTGAAGATATTTCTGCTAATGGTTATTTAATAACTAGCTCAGAATTAGCTGATTTGATGGATATTAACGCCAGCGCCGTCACCAGTCGGGGCGAAGAATGGGCATGGCGTAACTGGATTGTGTCGAGGGTGCGCCGGGAAGGCAATCAAATTCTCTGGCAATTGGAAAAAGCAGAGCGAGTTAAAGAGTAAGTAGGTGGTGCTGAAAAAGTATTTTGATGAGGGGAGGTGTCAGGCTTCGGGTGTCAGGTTTCAGGTGAAATCCTTATAAATCAAAGACTTTAGCCAAATAGTTATTTTTCATAAATTGCTCATTTGTCTCAATAATTTTTGATTGGGATGGAAAAAATAGAGTATTCTTAGAGAAAAAAATCAATTTATGACACTTTTTGTTATGTATAATAGACTTTAAACCTTTATTTGACAAGGGTTTTGATTTATTCAGCAGACCCCAAGTAAAATTACTTAAAACGATTAGCTAGGCGCAAAATTTGCCCAGCTAACATAGCGCCCCCAAAACCATTATCAATATTAACTACTCCGATACCCGTAGCACAGGAGTTAAGCATGGTGAGGAGGGGCGCTACTCCTCCAAAATTTGTACCATAACCAACACTGGTAGGTACAGCAATAACGGGACAATTTGCCATACCTGCTACAACACTAGGTAAAGCGCCCTCCATCCCAGCTACGACAATTAAAACATCAGCAGATTGAATTAAATGACGATGATTTAGTAAGCGATGAATCCCAGCTACCCCCACATCCCAGAGTCTTTCCACCTGAAATCCTGATAATTCCGCCGTGAGAGCAGATTCTTCCGCAACAGGTAGATCGGCTGTACCAGCCGTAATAATAGAAATTTTGCCTTGATACTTTAGTTTACTTTGTCCCAGCGCCCCTATGCGTGGCAAAGGATAGTAACGAAAATCATCAATGACAGTGGCAATAATTTCCGCGGTATTAGCATCAAGACGAGTTGCCATGATCAAATCCGTGCCATTATTCTTCATGGCTTGGATAATAGCGATAATTTGTTCAGGGGTTTTACCTTCACTCCAAATCACTTCAGGAAAACCCGTGCGCAGTTGCCGATGATGATCAACTTTAGCAAAATCGCCCACTGTTTCAAAGCTAAAATTTTTGATTTTTTCCACCCCATCTTGAGGGCTTATTTTCCCTTCGGCAATAGCTTCTAGTAATTTTTGTAATGGCGGTTGATTCGTCATAAAAGGAGAAGAGAGGGAAGCAGAGGGGATAGTGAGTTATGAATTATGAATTATGAACTAGGGTTTGCTGAATAAGGGTTAATATCAAGTTCGTTTGATCAGCCGAAGGCTGCCGCTGCGCGATCACTTATCAATCAATTACAGCAATTTTCATTTCTTTAAACCACACTTAGCATTCTTCTTTGCGACTTGGCGACTTTGCGAGACATAAAAAATGTGGTTTATTCATTAGAAAAGCGCTGTAAAATAATCTTAGTTCAATTTATTGAACGTGATACTGTTGGTTCCGTGTAATTCATTACACGGTGGGTAAATTACGAAGATAGTAAAGCCTCATAATTGTCAATTATCCATTATCAATGGTCAATTTGCCCTCACGACTCACTTTTTCAGCAACCCCTAATTATCAATTAATATCTGACACTTTTGGCGGTTTCAAAAAACACTCTCACATTATCCTCTGGAGTGCCAACTAAAACACCATGTCCTAAATTGAGGATATGCCCGTCATTACCAGCTTTTTTTACAGTATCATGGATGCGCGCTTGGATAAATTCAGGAGAACCGAATAACACGCCCGGATCAATATTACCTTGTACTTTCATGGATTGTCCTAACCTTGCCCTAGCTTCTGCCATATCCACAGTCCAATCTACACTAACAATATCAACCCCTGATTGTCCCATTCTTTCTAAGACTCCAGCACTACCGCTAATGTATAAAATCAACGGTGTATCGGGGTGAGTGGCTTTCACTTGTTGAACTACTCTCTGTTGATAGGGTAAGGCAAAAATTTCATAGTCTTGAGGACTTAATTCTCCAGCCCAAGAGTCAAACAACTGTACTACCTGAGCGCCACAATCGATCTGGTAGCGCACATACACAGCGATAGCATCGGCAATTTTACCTAAAAATTTGTGAAGCATATCCGGTTCAGAAAATGCCATACTTTTAATAACGGCATAATTTTTGGAACTTTTACCTTCAATAGCATAGGCTGCCAAAGTCCAAGGAGAACCAACAAAACCTAATACGGTTGATTTATTGCCCACTTCACTGCGGAGAGTGTTTAAAATAGTTTTGATGAAGGGTAAAGATTCTTCGGGATTGAGGGGATGTAGTTTTTCAATTTGTTCTAAACTACGGATGGGAGGATTGATGATTGGTCCTTGACTTTCAATAATATCAAAGGGAATACCGATACCGGGTAAAGGTGTGAGAATATCGGAAAACATAATCACCCCATCAGGTTGAAAAGCGCGCCAAGGTTGTAAGGATATTTCAATGGCGAGGTCGGGATTTTCTGAACGCTCCCGAAAATTAGGATATTTGTCCCGTAATTCTCTATATACTTTCATATAGCGCCCGGCTTGACGCATCATCCACACGGGAGGGCGCTCACTTTTTTCGCCTCTGGCTACTCTTAACAATAGGGGTAAATCGCTCATTAGCTATATCTTTTCGTCATCTTAAATTTTATTGCATCATTCAGCTTATCATTACTCATTCTCTCTCCCCACAAATATTAAGTTTAATTGCGCAACAATTAATGGACAATTCATAATTCATAATTCATAATTCATAATTTATTCTCACTCTTTCAACTCAAAGGCTGGACAAAATCCATCTTCAGGCACTGCGAAACCATGTAAGGGTGATTGCTCATTTTCACATTGTTTTTCGTGAAAATATAAACAGTTATCACAGGATTCCGCTTTCAGTTGACGGCGGAGGGCGCTGTTTTGTTGTAATAATTCCCGTTGTGATAATCCCCTCAATACCAATTCTTCCCCTTGCCAGCGCCCTTCAATCAAGCCTGTATCTGCAAAATTTTGCCAACGAGGGTCTTTATTTAACTGTTCTGGTAAAGTAATAGTAATATAAGCGCCCGTCTCGTTCAATTCCCCCTCGTAGTATTGCTGAGGAGTTATTTTGGGCTGGATAAATTCAGCTACTATGGGCAAATCCACTGTGATATTAACCTCTGGGCAGTGTAACTGATAGCGATTATGTAATTCTTCTAAAGCGGTTAAATCAGCAAGGTAATTTGGTGTACCGTGAATAAAAATAATATGTTGTGGTCGTAAATTATGAATTAATTGGGTTGTGTTTCTCCCGTCACTATGTTCGGCTAAAAGATAATTTTCAATAATTATTTGCTCGGGGTCTGCTTTTTTGCTAAATTGTTTAAATATCTTATTGTGATTAACTTTTGAATGCTCCGAAATCAATATTAACCATTTTTGCTCTTGTTTTTGGCAATATTCCTGTAGATAAGTAATGTTGTCAGTTAAGATAATATAAGGTTTATTTCCTAAATTTGAACGGTTATTGTTATCAATACGCCTCATTCTTGGCTTAATTTTTTCATCCCAGAATAATGGCTGATGTTTAGCAAAATTCTGTACATTAGCAGGAAAATAAGCCATTAAATCTAAATATAAATCACACGCAATGGCAATATTACCATCTACCCATAAATCCAGATTAGCGCCCGTGAACTGATGATGAGACCGTAATAATTTTAGTAATTCCTGCCCTAAACCAAAAGTAGGTACGGGTAAAATAACATTGATATTAGCGTCCATGGCTTCTCTAATTTTTGCCATCAAATGCTTTTCCTGTTGACGGCGATGGGGATGGCGCGCGGTGCCGTAAGTGCCTTCGATAATCAAGACATCGGGCGCTAAACCCCGCAAACTATCGAGGGATAAACCCTCAGCTAGTTGCAAATTAGATAAACAAAAATCCCCCGTATAAAAAACTTTATACTCTCTCTCTTGAGTTTGATAACGAAATAACATGGCAGTAGCGCCCGGCAAATGCCCAGCTTGGTAAAATTCTACCGTTAAATCTGAAGCAAGGGCGAAGGGCGCTCTCCACCCAATTACTTGACAAAAAGGCTTAATTGTGCTATGGTCAAGGGATAACCAGTTTAGTGGTAATAATTTATTGGTAACTTCACTGGCGAGAATAGGAATTTCGGGATGTAGTCGATGAAATTCTAACAATCCTCTGGCATGATCTTGATGGGCGTGGCTACAAAAAACCCAATGAGGTAGGGTAACTTCTGCGGTAACGAAAGGAGAAATATTTTCTAAACCACAATCAAGTAAGATGCGGTATTTTCCTAAACACAAGATTAATGCCACCCCCTCGGTGTAATGTCCCACGGCGAGAGGATAGCAAGAAATGTTGACTGATGATGACGAGGCTAAATCCTGTTGATTCATACCTTTAATTAGTTAGTGCGCTGATCCGTTTCCGTCATAGTTATCGGAATCATAAAAACCGTTTCTAGTGCCGAAGAAGGGCGCTGCAATAATAAATAAACCCGTTAAAATTACTAATAATATTTTAACATCCATAACTTGATTAGTCTCCCATAATGGTATATCTACTAATTTAATCCATATTTTTCGGACTTCGACAATCTTTTAACAAAATTAATCATTATTATTAGGCAAAAATAGAATTAATTGTTGGTTTCAGGTGTCGGGTGTCGCGGTGTTAGGTTAAAGAATTGATAAGAAACTTATATTTATTGATCTTTTTCTTGTACAAGAGTCTATTGAGGGAAGGGTTTTAAACCTGAAACCTGCTACCTCCCTTAACTCAAAATTTGAATCAGTGCGTAATATCAGTTAATCATTATTATTTGTATTTTTTATGCCATATTCTGTTATATATTTAATCAGAGAACAAAATGTAGAGAGTTTTTATGTTATCTCTGGAAATTCCTTCCCATAGCGCCCCTGCCTCAAAGTCTTTGAGTAATAACATTTTATTGATTGAAGATGAAGATTTGATTCGTAATATGGTAGCCCTCAATTTAGAAGAAGAAGGCTACCAAGTGACTAAGATAAAAAATGGTCGAGAAGCTTTAACTTTACTAGATTCTTCCTCACCTGATCAGGAAAATCCTAGTTTTGATATGGCAATTCTTGATTTGATGTTACCTGAAGTAAATGGTTTGGATATATGTCGTTTATTGCGCCAAAAAGGCAATCATATTCCTATTCTCATTTTAAGCGCTAAAGCTGCCGAAACCGATCGGGTTTTGGGTTTGGAGGTGGGCGCTGATGATTATTTAACTAAACCTTTTAGCATGAAGGAGTTAGTCGCGCGCTGTCGTGCTTTACTGCGCCGTAATTCTCTTAATAATAGTTCTCCTGCTAATATTAAACAGTATAAAGATATTACTTTGTTTCCTGATGAATGTCGGGTGATGGTTAGAAATGAAGTGGTTAACCTTTCCCCGAAGGAATTTCGTCTTTTAGAATTGTTTATGACTTATCCTAAGAGGGTATGGGATCGGGAGCAGTTGATTACGAATATTTGGGGCGGAGATTTTCTCGGCGACACGAAAACCGTTGATGTGCATATTCGTTGGTTACGAGAAAAATTAGAAGAAGATCCCAGTAATCCTCAATATTTAATTACCGTTAGAGGTTTTGGTTATCGTTTCGGTTAATTTGTTTCTGTTGTCAATATTTATTTACAGAGCATTTGAGATGAATAAACTACATTTTTTGTCTCTCCTCTCGCAAAGGCACAAAGACGCAAAGAAGAGTTTTTTGATAATCAAAAATTTAGTTCAAAGAAATGAAAAAGGAAGCTATATCAAGTTCGTTTGATCAGCCGAAGGCTGCCGCTGCGCGATCACTTATAGATAAATTAAAAAAAATCTTAGTTCAATTTATTGAACGGGATAATGTTAGCCGTGTAATTTATTACACGGTGGGTAAATTACTTGATATTAGACAAAAAAAAGCCCCTCTCCTATGGGAGCAGGGCGTTTTCATTCTCAAAAATGTTAGTTTCTCAAACTAGCCAATAATCTGAAATTCAGAGGTTTTTAACTACTAATAAATCAATTAATAGTAAAAAATCCTCCTGTCTCCCTGAATCTCCCCCCTTTTTAAGGGGGGTTGGGGGGGATCATCCTTATATTGTCTTCTTGTCAAAAACAAATCAATTTTGATCCTGACTTTGAAAACACCCTGCTATGGGAGAGGGGTTGGGGTGAGGGTTACTTTTGTTCCTCTTCTTCTTTTTTAGTCTGAGTGCTGCCAAGCATACCGTATTTACGCAAGAAACGATCCACGCGCCCTTCAGCGTCGATAATTTTCTGAGTACCAGTATAAAACGGGTGATTTCCTGACCAAACCTCAACGTTAATTTCAGGCTTAGTTGAACCAATACGCATAATTTCTTCACCGTTACAAACTACTTTGGCATCGGGATACCATTCGGGGTGAATTCCAGATTTAGGCATTTTTTTCTCCTAATAAATTTTAGATAATAATGAAAAGATGAGGGGAAAATTCCCCTGATAAATTTAACGTTTCGAGAACTGAGGAGCTTTACGAGCTTTATGTAAACCGTATTTCTTACGCTCTTTAGCACGGGGATCACGGGTTAAATAACCTTCAGCTTTTAAGGGTTGACGATTTTCCGGGTCTAATTGACACAAAGCGCGCGCCACACCCAATTTAACGGCATCAGATTGACCAGTTAAGCCACCGCCATGGGTTCTGATTACCATGTCATATTCATTTTCTAAACCGAGGGTTTCGAGGGGCGCTTTGAGGGCTTGAATATAGCCCTGAATTTGTTGGAAATATTCAGTTCCTTCTCTCTTATTAACTGTAACCGCACCAGTACCGGGTACGAGGCGCACGCGCGCTACAGAAGCCTTACGGCGACCAGTGCCTAAATATACTACTTGATCAGACATTTTTATTTACCTCCCGTGGGGATAGTTTGAATATGTAACACTTCAGGTTGTTGCGCTCCATGGGGATGAGTAGCGCCCTTATAAACTTTTAACTTGGTAAACAAGCTACGACCAAGACTATTTTTGGGCAACATTCCTTTTACCGCAGTTTCGATAATTCTTTCAGGAATACGTTGCTGTAATTTGTCGAAAGTTTCAGTTTTCATTCCACCCGGACGACCTGAGTGACGACGATATAATTTTTGACTGCCTTTATTTCCTGTTACTACTACTTTTTCTGCATTGACAACAATGATAAAATCACCAGTGTCAAGGTGAGGAGTAAAATTAGGCTTATTTTTGCCTCTTAAAACGTTAGCAATTTCCGTTGCCAAGCGTCCAAGACGTTGATTTTCAGCGTCAACAACAAACCATTTTTGTTGTATTTCGTCTATTTTTGGTACAGTTGTTTTGTTCATTTTTGAAAGTTTTAACTAAAAGTAAAAATAGGTTGACTGTTATACCAAACCGATTCAGGGATAGGGAAATGGGGATAAATCACCCGTAAAAAACATAATCCCTTGGCAGGAGCTGAATATTTCACTAGATCACGCCTTTGATCGCGCCAAATCTCCTGAAATTCTTGGGGACTGCGTGTCCCGTTGCCCACTTCCACCAGTAACCCCACCAAGAGGCGCACCATCCCGTATAAAAAACCACTAGCTTGAATTTCAATGTGGATTAAATCTCCCGTGCGCTCACAGGAAATTTCTTGCATCTCCAAAAAAGAATGGGGACGGGGTGAACCGGCGCGGCGAAAGGCACTAAAATCATGCTTTCCTAGCAGGGGATTTAATGCCTCTGCCATGATTTTTTCATTTAAAGGTTGATGATAATAATGCCATGTAAAGGGTTGGAGAAATAAATTGGGAATACTTCCCGTGTATATAGTATAACGATAACGACGGGCTAGAGCAGTAAAACAGGCGTGCCAATCATCGGTGACGGGCGCTGAGGCTCGAATCAACACATCATCAGGCAAGACGCTATTCAAAACTTTTGCCCACTTGTCTGGAGGAATCCTCGAACAAGCATCAAAATGAGCCACTTGTGCCGAGCCATGTACTCCGCTATCAGTTCGCCCTGCACCATGTAAAGTAACATGATAACCGAGCTTAACCGCAATAGCCTGTTCAATCTCTTCTTGTACCGTACGCTGGTTTACTTGTCGTTGCCAACCACAAAAGTTAGTTCCAATGTACTGAATCACCAGTACAATTCGTTGTTTTTTGGAGTTAGCAGGATCAGTCATGGTTAAAAGCAATTAGACTAACTGAATAATAGCCATTTCTGCATTATCACCACGACGGCTTTTAGTGCGAACTACTCTGGTATAACCACCATTGCGATTGCCATAGCGTTCGGGCGCTTTTGCAAAAGTATCATTAACCAAATCTTTATCGTAAACATAACCCAGCGCCCGTCTCCGTGCGGCAACCGAGCCATCTTTTGCCAAAGTAATGATTTTATCAGCCGTAGTGCGTACTGCCTTAGCTCTTGCCTTGGTGGTGACAATTTCACCATTTTTTAATAGTTCTGTAGTAAGGGAGCGTAACAACGCCTTGCGCTGATCCGCCGGTAATCCCAACAAAGGGACTTTACAACGATGTCTCATAAATTCCTCCTAAATAATTGATAATGGACAATGGATAATTGATAATGGGAAAAATTTTTGAAAGAGCAAAAATAGAAAATTTGAAAAAGGCAAAAATTAATTATTAATTACTCCCCGCTTTTCCCTCTCCCTCTGTCTCCCCTGCTTCCCTTTCTCCCTCTCCAACACTAAGGAGTAGCCACAGGCTCTTGACTATCAATCAAATCACCAGCGCCCTCCTTACTCTTACCTTCAGCTAAAGTAATACCCAGACGATCTTGTAATGCCTCGATTACCTCTTCCGCCGACTTCTGACCGAAATTCTTAATTTCTAAAAGGTCATCTTGAGTAAAGTCTAATAAATCTGCTACAGTGTTGATCTGCGCACGTTTCAGACAATTATAGGCACGAACAGACAGGTTCAATTCCTCAATAGGAATTTGGCTGGTGGGGTCTTCCTCTTCCACTGTTGGTTCAACTTTTCCTTTAATATTATCCACATCCTGTAGAGGAGTGAATAAATTAATGAGAATCTCAGACGCTTGGGATAAAGCCTCTTCTGGCTTTAAACTACCATTCGTCCATATTTCCAAAATTAAACGGTCAGATAATTCACCTTCATAACGAATTTCTTCCACCGTAAAATTAACCTTAGCAACAGGCATAAAAATAGAGTCAATCTGTAGAAAATCAAGGGAAGAACTCTCATCCATGCTCTTGTCAATAGCACGATAACCAGTGCCACGCTCTACTTTAAACTCCATTTCTAACTTAGCGCCCTTACCCAAAGTACAAATATAATGGTTCGGCTCAACCACTTCTATTTCTGAAGGTAAAGTAAATTGAGAAGCCGTTATAGTATCGGGTCCTGTCGCCACTAAACGACCGATTTGAGTAGTGTCAGTATAGCTTTTAAACACGAGTTCTTTCATGTTTAGCATAATTTCCATGACATCTTCCCTAACCCCTTCAATCACGGCAAACTCATGATTAACCCCCGCAATTCTCACGGCGGTTACTGCTGCCCCTTCCAAGTTAGACAAAAGAACCCGTCTCAAAGCATTCCCGACGGTAATCCCCTGTCCCCGCTCTAACGGTTCGAGAGCAAACTTACCATACTGACCTTGATTTTTTTGAGTTTTACTTTCTAAACAGTCTATTTTAAACACAGCCACAGTGATTATTTCCTCGATGTATGAAGTCTGGTTTCGATGTATGTTCATTGAGCCATGGCTCAAACAGAGAAAAATTCTCTAAGTATAAAAAATGAGCTTATACTCTTCTTCTCTTGGGAGGACGACAACCATTATGGGGAATCGGGGTAATATCTCGAATGAGAGTGATTTCTAATCCTGCACCTTGTAAAGCTCTAATGGCGGTTTCACGACCAGCGCCCGGACCACTAACCATGACCTCTACTTGCTTCATGCCATTATCCATGGCGACGTGCGCCGCAATGTCAGCAGCAGTTTGAGCCGCAAAAGGAGTACCCTTTTTCGCTCCCTTAAAACCACTAGAGCCAGCTGTTGCCCAAGAAATCACATTACCAGTGGTATCAGTAATGGTGACGATGGTATTATTGAATGTAGATTTGATATAAGCAGTACCACTAGGAATATTTTTTTTCTGCTTCTTTGGTCCTCCCCGTTTGGTAGGTTTTGCCATGGTAGTTTTACCTCTTTAACTGATTTAGTTTGTAAATTAATTTAATGGTTACATTTAGGCAGTAAGTCTTAACTCAAATTTCACAAGAATAACCATCGGTGGATGCAACGTATTTTCCATCAATGGTTTCTGTTTAAGTTTAAGTTTATTTCTTAGGTGCTTTTTTCTTACCAGCAATGGTAAGTTTACGTCCTCGACGAGTTCTAGCATTGGTTCTGGTTCTTTGTCCTCGCACGGGTAAACCCTGACGGTGACGACGACCACGATAAGTACCAATATCGCCCAGACGCTTAATATTCATTGTCTCGAGACGGCGTAAATCTCCTTCAATTCGATAATTTTCTTCGATTTGCGCCCTTAATTTAGCGATTTCCTCATCGGTCAAATCTTTAACTCTAGTATCGGGATTAACTCCCGTAGCTGCTAAAATTTTCTGAGAAGTCACTAAACCAATACCGTATAGATAGGTTAAACCTATTTCCACTCGCTTATCACGAGGTAAATCGATACCTGAAATCCGTGCCATGTCTAATAGTTTCCTTCTTGTTTTGCCTAATTAGTATTTTTAGCTTAAACTGGTGTTTAAGTTTATCCCTGACGTTGTTTGTGTTTGGGATTCTCACAAATGACCATTACCCGACCTTTACGGCGAATCACACGGCATTTGTCACAGATTTTTTTAACTGATGCTCTAACTTTCATAGTATTAGTTTACACTGCAAGCCTTTAATTATAACAATATTTTATTTTTACTGTCAAACTTTGAGTATGGCTCAAAACCTTAATTAGTGCTAAATTTGCTCATTTTGATAAAACTTAACAACTAAACTTTAGGCTTTTTTTCCTTTAAGTCGGTAAGTTATTCTACCCTTACTCAAATCATAGGGAGTTAACTCAACTTTGACACGATCACCAGGTAAAATTTTGATGTAATTACGTCTAATTTTCCCAGCGATATGGGCAAGAACGTTAAATCCGTTATCTAAGTCCACTCGGAACATGGCATTAGGTAGTGATTCCGTCACAGTGCCTTCCATTTCAATCAAGTCTTTTTTTGACATACTCTAGTCCTCTTAATTTTATTTTAATCCTTGTCGAGCATACCAAATCTATACAGGTTGATAAATTGGGGTTATCATCAGGATTTGACCATCGTATGTAAGTCCCGACTAATTTCTGCCATAGGTCGATCGCCATCCACATTTTTAAGTAAACCCTTCTGATCGTAAAAATCGATGAGGGGCGCTGTTTTTTGGCGATACACTTCTAAACGATTAGCAATAGTCTCCTCGTTATCATCTTTTCTTCCTCTTGCCAACAAACGCTTAATCAAAGTATCATCTGGGACATTTAGATTAATTACCGACTGACAATTTTGGTTTAACTGACTCAATAAATTTCCTAAGAACTCAGCTTGAGAAACATTACGAGGAAAACCGTCTAAAATCCAACCTTTAAGAGCATCATTTTGACGTAATCTTTCCTTGATCAAATCTAAAATCAACTCATCAGGAACTAAATCCCCATTATCCACATAAGATTTAGCCTTCAAACCCAAAGGAGACTGAGAAGCAATGGCACTTCTCAACATATCCCCCGTAGAAATATGAGGGATTCTTAAACTTTGAGCCAACATCTGTCCTTGAGTACCCTTCCCAGCGCCCGGCGCCCCCAAAAAAATTAGTCTTGTCATCCCAATATCCTGTTTAAATTTTTACTGATTTTAACCTCCCCCTAACTTGAAAGAGCTTAATTACCATGAAACAAACCTATGGCAATGGGCTTAAGCCCATTGTTCAACTTGTAGGTTGGGTTGAGGATACGAAACCCCACATAACCCATGGATATATATAAAACTTTTATCCAACTACTCCTTAACCATACCCTCATAACGTTGAGAGATGACATAGGTTTGCACCTGTTTAGCGGTATCAATAGCCACACCCACAAGAATTAACAGGGAAGTTGCCCCAAAACCTTGAAAAGTAGTAACTCCCGTCGCACTTTCCACGAAAGTAGGCACAGTAGCCACCACTGTTAAGAAAACCGCCCCTAAAAGAGTTAAACGATTTAACACCCCTTCCAAATAAGCCACCGTAGCCTTACCCGGACGAATGCCAGGAATACTAGAACCCATCTTCTTCAAATTTTGAGCAATATCTTCAGGATTAGAAATCAAAGAAGCATAAAAATAACTGAAAAAGACGATCAGTACAGAATAAACTACCACATACCAAATTGAACCCGGACGCAAAGCCAAAGCTACCTGATTCAGTAAAGCATTAAAGGGAGTTTCTTCCGCAAAACCAGCCACAGAGGAAGGCAAGACCAACACCGCCGAAGCGAAAATAATTGGCATCACACCCCCCTGATTAAGTCTCAAAGGAAGATAACTGGTGCGTTCACGGTATAAACGGCGCCCGACTTGACGACGAGCCGAGATAATAGGAATACGGCGCGTACCTTCCTGCACAAAAACAATCCCCACAATCATTACCAAAAACACGAGAATCAATAGCACCACTTGGGCGATAGCTTCTCGTCCACCACTTTGAGCATAATCGATGGTATTGCCTAAAGTACGAGGTAACACTGCGACAATATTTACAAAAATCAACAAAGATGCGCCATTACCCAAACCGCGCTCAGTGATTAATTCCGATACCCACATCACAAACATAGAACCAGCCGTAATAGCCAATACCGTCTCAAGGATGAATAAAGGACCGGGATTAACCGCATAAGGACGAAGTAACCCAATGGTAATACCCGTACTTTGAATGATAGCCCACCCTAAAGCCACATAACGGGTAATTTGAGCGATTTTACGGCGCCCGATTTCCCCCTCATTCTTTTGTAAATCTTCCAGTGCAGGAACAGCAGAAGTTAACAACTGAATAATAATGGAAGCATTGATATAAGGTAAAATACCTAGAGCAAATATGCCCACAGAAGCTAAACCGCCTCCTGTAAATAGGTCTAAGAAGCCCAAAAAAGGAAGAGTTTGCACCGCCGCCTCAAAAGCGTCTCTATCAATACCCGGTACAGGGATATAAATACCTAAACGGATCAACACCAGTAACCCTAGAGTAACGAGCAAACGACCACGAAGCCCAGCGGCTTGAGCCATTTGCATAAAAGTTTCTTGAGCAGTGGGAGTTTTTTCTCTGCTAACAACCATGATCTAAAAAATATCAATATAAATGGTGAACAAATACACTTTCCCTTAATTATTCTTTTTACCAGCTCAGTTCTAATAAGTTCATGGTTATGACTTTAGTCATAAAAATACTCACAAATAGAACTACTTAATAAAAACCGAAGGGAAAAGACTTTTTTAAGGATGAGTTACGTTAACCCATACCTTAACATCTTGACACTTATTGATCACTATTGCCTTGAGTATATTCTGGAATAGAAATTGAACCACCAGCGCCCGTCACCTTAGTTTCAGCAGATTTACTCCAAGCAGCCGCTTTGATATTTAAAGCCACAGAGATTTCTCCATTACCTAAAATTTTCAAAGGACCGTCATTAGTAGTAACAATACCAACTTCCATCAAAGACTCAATGGTGACATCACTATTAGCAGGTAAATCAGCTAACTTCTCCACATTGATAATGGTGTATTCCTTGCGATTGACTACTGTAAAATGTTTTAACTTCGGTACACGTCTGTAGAGAGGCATTTGCCCCCCTTCAAACCCGGGTTTAGTACCCGTACCAGAACGAGATTTTTGACCTCTCATGCCGAAACCGCCACTAGCACCTTGACCAGCGGAGATACCCCGACCGATCCGGCGACGACGTTTTTTGGAGGAAGGTTTTGGAGCGATGTTATGAAGTCTCATAATTATCTTTTTTTAACAATGGGCTTATGAATAAATTTGTTCTAAAGGAATATCTCTTTCCCTTGCCACTTCAGAGAAACTACGAATTTGCTGGAGAGCATTAACCGCTGCCCGAGCATTATTCAAAGGATTATTAGACCCTTGTTGTTTCGCTAAAATATTTTTGATTCCAGCTAATTCAAGCACTGTACGCACAGCGCCCCCCGCAATTACCCCAGTACCCGGAGCAGCCGGGCGCATAAATACTTTAGCTCCCCCCGCCACACCATTACTAACATGGGTAATAGAACTAGCTTTATTGAGGTTAACGGAGATGAGATGCTTTTTACCGTCAGTAACAGCCTTACGCACTGCATTGATGACATCTCCAGCTTTCCCCACACCAACACCTACTTGTCCTTTTTCGTTTCCTACCACCACAATGGCACGGAAACTGAGCTTTTTACCGCCCTTCACTACTTTACTAACACGACGAATTTGCACAACTCGCTCTTGCCAAGTAGTATCTTTTTTCTCACGTTGCTTTCTTTGCTTGCCTTTGCGTTGATCTTTTTGATCTCTTTGTTCGCGCTCTTTTGCCATGATTAATTCCTCTTAGAAGTTTAGACCAGTTTCACGGGCGGCTTCCGCTAAGGCTTTGACTCGTCCATGATAAATATTACCACCACGGTCAAAAACTACCTTCCCGATGCCTTTCGATAAAGCTCTTTGAGCTACCAACTTGCCCACCTCAGCCGAAGCATCACAATTAGAAGTAGAACTTAACTTCTCTTGTAACTCCTTATCCAAAGTAGAAGCGGAAGCAATGGTATGTTGAGCCACATCGTCAATGATTTGAGCGTAAATATGCACATTAGAACGAAACACGGCGAGGCGAGGGCGCTCAGGTGTTCCAGTTACCTTTTTCCGAATCCGTAAATGACGACGTTGAACCAGATTTTTACGATTAATGGTCATAATTATTTCTTACCTGATTTACCTACTTTACGTCTGACGTACTCACCAGCGTAGCGAATACCTTTGCCTTTATAAACTTCAGGGGGACGAACTGCACGAATTTTCGCAGCCATGTTACCGACTAATTCCTTATCGATACCAGTTACTACCACTTCTGTGTTGTTGTTTACCGCCACAGAAATACCACTCGGCATTTCCATTTCCACTGGTTTACTGTAACCCACATTAAGGGTCAGCTTTGAACCTTGAGCGGCTGCACGATAACCAACCCCTTGAATTTCTAATTTCTTTTCAAAACCCTGACTAACTCCGTCGATCATATTCGCCACCAAAGTACGACACAAACCGTGTCTTTCTCTAGCTTTACGGGAATCATTAACTCGGCTAACTTCTAAAGTGTCTCCCTCTTGAACAACTGTGATCAAAGATGGTAATTCTCGATCCAAATTGCCTTTAGGTCCAACTACTTTTACTTGTTGACCGTTGATCTCAACGTTTACTTTAGCAGGTATCGTTATGGGACGTTTTCCAATACGAGACATGATTTAATTTTTAAGTTCTAATTTGTGAATTTATCTAAACAACAAACAATTAATAATCTCCAATATTCTGTTGACAAAACCAATGAGGTTGACAACAGATCATTGTCAAATTTTCTTTGTCTATTATTACCAGATGTAGCAGAGAATTTCTCCGCCAACACCTTGTTTTCTAGCTTCTCTGTCAGTCATGATGCCTTGGGAAGTAGAGATAATTGCTACCCCAATACCACCTAATACTCTGGGTAAATCTTTTTTCTTGCTATACACCCTTAAACCGGGGGTACTAACTCGACGAATATTTTGGATAATTGGTTGACGATTTCTCCCTTTATATTTTAAAGAGACAACGATGTCTTTTTTTACTCCCTCGCCGACTTCTTCGTAAGTACCAATAAAGCCTTCTGTTTTTAATACATCAGCAATACTACGAGTCATGCGTGTGCTGGGGATTGCCACGGTAGGGTGGCGTACGGCACAGGCGTTACGAATACGAGTCAGCATATCTGAGATGGTGTCGTGTGCTGGCATTCTTTCTTCTTTTCCTCTCTTACCTTATATTATTTGTCACGAAAGGGCATACCCATTTCCTTGAGTAATGCTCGTCCTTCTTCGTCAGTGTTAGCGGTGGTGATGATGGAAATATCAAAACCTCTGATTTGATCGATGGTGTCGTATTCAATCTCAGGGAAAATTAACTGTTCACGCACCCCTAAACTATAGTTGCCTCGACCATCAAAACTTTTAGGACTGATGCCACGAAAGTCACGAATACGGGGTAACGCTAGACTAATGAGACGATCTAAGAAAGCATACATTTTATCTGATCTTAATGTCACCATAGCGCCCACCGGCATTCCTTGACGGATTTTAAAACCGGCGATAGCTTTTTTAGCACGGGTAACAACGGGCTTTTGTCCAGTAATAATCGCTAGTTCACTAAGTGATGACTCTAGTGCTTTAGCATTCTGAGAAGCCTCTCCTAAACCTCTGTTAATAACAACTTTGGCAATTTTGGGAACTTGATGAATATTCTCATAACCAAACTGTTCTTTTAGTTTAGGAGTAATTGTTTCTTGATAAAGGGTTTTTAGTCTTGACATTGCTTTGGTTACTGATGGTTATATATTAGTACCGTTAGTGAGATTTAATTAGTAACTGAAAATTAGTCAATAATTTCACCAGTTTTTTTCAGTTTTCTCACCTTTTTTCCTTCTTCAGTAATGACATAACTAATACGACTAGCTACTTTTTCTTTTTCAGAATAAAGCATTACTTTGGAGCTATGAATCGGAGCTTCATAGGTGGTGATTTGTCCTGATTCTCCCTGCTGACGGGGTTTAACGTGTTTGGTTCTGATATTAACTCCCTTCACAATCACGGTACTATCTTTCGGGATGGAAAGGAGAATTTCTCCCACTTTACCTTTATCTTTTCCTGAGATAATCTGTACTGTATCACCTTTTTTTACGTGCATTTTTGCGCGTACAGGAGTTTTCTTCGCTTGATTTGTTGATCTCATGGTTTAGAGTACCTCCGGAGCTAGAGAGATGATCTTGGTGAAGTTGCGGTCGCGCAATTCTCTGGCCACAGGACCAAATACACGAGTGCCTCTGGGGTTATTATCTTTGTTGATGATCACGGCAGCGTTGTCGTCAAAACGAATACTCATACCACTTTCACGACGTAAAGATTGTTTAGTACGGACAATTACTGCACGAACGATGTCAGATTTTTTCACTGCCATATTAGGAATTGCATCCTTGACTACGGCAATAATTACATCACCGATGCCACCATAAGTACAGTTACCGGTGGATAACACCCTTAAGCACATGATTTTACGAGCGCCACTGTTGTCGGCTACGTTGAGGTAACTTTGTTGTTGAATCATGATTGTTTGGTAAATTGATTACAAAGGGTCAATAGTTTTGACCAATGTTAAATTGCTTTGGTGCTGATAATTTCCGTCAATTCCCAGCGTTTAGTTTTACTAAGGGGACGGGTTTCTCTGATTCTCACACGATCACCTTCTTGACATTGATTTTCGGGATCGTGGGCTTTATATTTTTTGGTTTTAACGACAATTTTGCCGTACTTGGGGTGAGGTGAACGGTTTTCTACAGCAACTACAGCGGTTTTATCCATTTTGTTACTGACTACAACCCCAACTCTTTCTTTTTGTGCCATATTATGTGACTAACTCCTATGCTTGAGTAGCTTGGTCTGGTTGTCTTTGTCTTTCACCTTGTACTGTAAGCAGTTGGGCGATCCAAAGTTTTGTATGTTTAAACAGATGAGGTTTATCTAAACGTCCAGTGGTTTGCTCTAAACGTAATTGAAAGAGCTTTTTTTTGGCGTTAATGATTTCCTGTGCTAGGTCCTCATCACTAAGTTTTCTTGCGTCTGCGACTTTAGGTAAAGCCATAATTTTTAGTACTCCTCCGATCTGGTAATAAATTTAGTTTTGATAGGAAGTTTTTGCGAAGCAAGGCGCATAGCTTCTCTAGCGGTAGCTTCAGGAATACCGGCGATTTCAAACATGATTCGACCGGGTTTAACCACTGCCACCCAAAACTCAGGATTACCTTTTCCTGAACCCATACGAGTTTCAGCCGGGCGCATGGTAACGGGTTTGTCGGGGAAAATGCGAATCCAGATTTTACCACCCCGGCGCACGTAGCGAGTGATTGCCCGACGGGCCGCTTCGATTTGACGGGAGGTGATCCAACAAGGTTCTATGGCTTGAAGACCGTAGTCTCCGAAGTTAATGGTATTACCACGGTAGGCGTTGCCCGTCATTCTGCCCCGATGTTGTTTACGGAATTTTGTTCTTCTTGGACTTAACATGATGGTTAGTTAATAGTTAATAGTGGCTTAATCTTCACTTGAGCGATCTTCAAATTTCTGACGGCGCGGTTGACGGCGTTCTCTGTTGCCTCGGTTGGTGGGCGCTGGTAGGTTTTCTTCGCCGGGGATAATTTCTCCTTTGAAAATCCAGACCTTGATGCCTAAAATTCCATAAATGGTGGAGGCGGTCCGATAACAGTAGTCGATGTCGGCACGAAGGGTATGAAGAGGAACTCGACCTTCTCTGATCCATTCACTTCGAGCAATTTCAGCGCCGTTCAAACGTCCACTAACTTGAATTTTAATGCCTTTTACTTCGGCTTTTTCTGCTCTTTGTAGGGCTTGACGTACTACCCTACGAAAGGACACCCGTCTTTCCAACTGTGAGCCGATAAATTCTGCCATCAGGGCGGCGTTAGCGTCCACATTGGCAACTTCAATGACGTTAACTCGAAATTGACGCTGATTGTTTAGTAAATTTTGTAAGTCAGTACGAAGTTTTTCAATACCAGCGCCCCCCTTACCTACCACAACACCCGGACGGGCGGTATGAATGGAGAGGTCGATTTGGTCTGCTTTACGATCTATTTTTACTTCTGCCACGGAGGCGTTAGCAAGTTGTTTGTCGATGTACTGACGAATTTTGTGGTCTTCTTGAAGAAGTTGGGGATATTCCTTAGGATCGGCATACCAACAAGATAAATGATCTTTGGTATATCCGAGACGGAAACCCACTGGATGTACTTTCTGTCCCATATTGTTATGTTGTTCCTTGACTATACCATTGGTGCTACTGCTACAGTAATGTGGCAGGTGCGTTTACGAATTTGATAGGCACGACCTTGCGCGCGAGGACGATAACGTTTGAGGGTAGGACCACCATCGGCAAAAGCGGTACTTACCACTAAACTGGTGGGGTCTAATCCTTCGTTATGTTCGGCATTGGCTACGGCAGAACGAAGCACTTTGATAATGGGCTCGCAAGCTCGGTAGGGCATAAATTCGAGAATAATTAATGCTTCTCGATAGGTGCGCCCACGAATTTGATCCAGCACCCTTCTCACTTTTGATGGTGACATTCTAATGTAACGGGCGATAGCCTTAACTTCTTGGCTAGTATCAACCTCAATTTTTTCCTTTGTTTTCGGCATGATAGTTATTCAATCTTGATATTGTTAGGAGGACATTAATTAAAATCCTGCCCCAAATCTATTACCTTCTAGCTTTTTTATCACTTTTAGCGTGACCTCTGAAGGTACGAGTCGGTGCAAATTCTCCCAATTTATGACCAACCATTTGCTCGGAAACAAAGACGGGTACATGGGTACGACCGTTATGGACGGCAATGGTATGACCGATCATTTGGGGGAGGATAGTGGAAGCCCTTGACCAAGTTTTGACAACTTGCTTTTCTCCTTTGGTGTTTAATTTTTCAATTTTGGAGAGCAGACTATCCGCTACAAAAGGTCCTTTTTTTAATGAACGACTCATAAAGTTTTTTTACTCTAGTGATGGAAATTACGATGATTGCCTTATTTGCCTTTGTTGGCATTACGACGGCGAACGATGTATTTATTGCTGAGTTTTTTCTTCTTACGAGTTTTCTTACCCAGCGCCGGTTGCCCCCAAGGAGATACAGGACCAGATCGACCGATGGGCGCCCGTCCCTCTCCACCACCATGGGGGTGATCTACAGGGTTCATAGCACTACCACGAACATGGGGTCTGATACCCAAATGTCTAGTTTTACCAGCTTTTCCGAGTTTGAGGTTTCTGGCTTCGATATTACCTACCCGACCGATAGTAGCGTAGCATTCTTTACGAATTAAACGTACTTCTTTCGATGGTAGTTTGATGGTAACGTAGTCTCCTTCTTTAGCCATCAATTGAGCAAATCCACCGGCTGCCCGGACAATTTGTCCACCTTTTCCAGCTACCATTTCGATGTTATGGATTTCTGTACCAAGGGGAATTTTACCCAATGGCAAAGCATTGCCTATCTCGAAGGGCGCTGTTTCACTGGCGATGATTTTCGCTCCCACTGCAATGCCGGCGGGCGCTAGAATGTATCTTTTTTCTCCGTCTTCGTACTGCACCAAGGCAATACGAGCATTACGGTTTGGGTCGTACTCGATAGCTAAAATTTCAGCGCCAATATCACGCTTATCCCGTTTAAAATCGATAATACGATAAAGTTTTTTATGACCACCACCACGGTGACGACTGGTAATTACCCCACGATTATTACGACCTTTTTTTCTATGGACGTATTTTGTGAGGGACTTTTCAGGCGTACTTTTAGTAATTTCGGAAAAATCTGAGCTTACCGCTTGTCTTCTACCGGGGGTATAGGGTCTGTATGTGCGAACACCCATAATTCTGTTTTACCTAATCAGTTTGCGGTGAACAATTCCCTTAAAGATCAGGGAAGAATATACTTTGCAAAGAGTCTCCCTCAGCAAGGGTTACTATAGCTTTTTTATATTGAGGTTTATAACCTACGTTTTGACCAACTCGACGAGTTTTACGAGGTTGATTCATGGTGTTAACTTTAACTACCTTGACCTCAAATAAACTTTCGATAGCGGCTCTGATCTGGGGTTTAGTTGCCTGTTTAACCACTTCAAAAACATACTTATTATCTTCCATCATATAAGTAGCTTTTTCTGTGACAATAGGACGGATGACCAAATCAGGTAATTCCGCTTCCGTTTTTCTGACGGCGGTGGTTTTTCCGTATCTTTTATTCGGCATTGTAAACCTCCTGTAATTTTGTCAATGCGTCAGAGGTAACAACTATTTTATCAGCGTAAAGCAGATCATAAATGTTTAAACAATCGTGATTGATCATTTTTACATTACCTAAGTTTCTGACAGACAAATAAAGGTTTTCGGAGGTAGGTTCGGTAATTACGATTAAGATTTTAGAGAAAGGATCAACACCCCAGCGCCCGAAGGCTTCCACCATTACTTTGGTTTTGGGGGCTTCAATATTTTGATTGAAGTTTTCTACTACTACTAAATCTTCACTACGACTCATGAAAGCAGTACGCAATGCTAAACGTCTTTCCTTGCGGTTCATTTTAACGCTGTAATCTCTGGGTTTTGGTCCAAAAATTACACCACCGCCTCGCCATAAGGGAGAACGGATTGAACCGGCTCTTGCTCTACCTGTTCCTTTTTGTCGCCACGGCTTACGACCACCACCACGCACTTCTGCTCTGGTTTTGGTGGATGCTGTACCTTGACGCTGATTATGTAGTTGACGAACTAAGGCACGGTGAACGATATGCTCGGCGTTTTCTTCTTTAGCAATTCTCATTTCTAAAGGTGCTTCACCGATTTGCTCACCTTGCCAATTTTTGACTACACAATTAACCATAATTTTTAATGTGATATTTTTTGTAACTGTGTGTTAATTTACTGTTGCCCGACAATGGTGGCGGGGGTAATACTAACTAAATTGCCGGTTTTACCGGGTATTGCTCCTTTAATTAAAAGTAAGTTGCGCTCGGCATCTACTTTTACTACGGTTAATTTACGAATTTTTACGTTCGTGTTGCCATAACGACCAGCCATTCTTTTACCGGGGTAGGTGCGCCCGGGAGTTGTCCCAGCGCCCGTCGAACCGGGCAGACGATGGTTTTTAGAACCGTGGGTCATGTTACCTCTTTTGAAGTTATGACGCTTTTGATAACCAGAGAATCCTCTACCGATGGTTTTACCACCGACATCCACAATATCGCCTTCATTGAATAAATCAGCTCCGATAGTTTGACCTATTTCGTAGGTGCTAACATCATCGACATGATATTCTTTGAGGTGACGAAGGGCTGGAAGTCCTTTGGTTGCCAAGTGACCGTATTCACCACTACTTAAATATTTATTAACTTCTTTCGGTTCTTTGGTATTTAAGGTTCTGGTGCGATCTGGTAACTCGTCGTAGCCGATCTGTAAGGCAACATAACCGTCTTTTTCTTTAGTTTTGATTTGAGTAACTCGACATGGACCGGCTTGAACAACTGTGACAGGAATAGCTTTTCCTGTTTCTTGGTCGAAGATTGTGGTCATGCCTAGTTTTGTACCAAGTACACCTAAGCTCACGGGATTTATCCCTCTAAATTACTAAACTACAGGTTTGATTTTGTTCACAGGAAAGATTATCTCTCACTGTGATGTAACTATCTGCAACTCAATGCTGAGTCAAATCTATATACTTAATTTGACTCAGCACTGTGATCAAACAGACATTACTTAAACTGACTAATCCACTTAGGGATGTAGTTTTGAGCCTTGACACTCTGTCGACTTAAGGAGTTTTAATCCTCAGTATCTCGGAGAGGCTAGTTTTCGTTTTTCGTCACAAACAAACATTATAGCTCATAACTGTCTCATACTGCAATCTTTTCGGGCGCTAGTTTTTAAATTGAACAAATTTTGTTTAGATCAAGTTTAGAGAATTAGTTACAAGAAGATTACATCTTCGCACTTTACCCACCATGTAATGAATTACACGGCTTATAGTATCCCGTTCAATAAATTGAACTAAGATGTGGTCAATCTCGAAGAGATTTGTATAAAACATTAAATAATCATCTTTTGATTTTAGAAAATGTCCTTAAAAACAGTTATTTATATCCTTATTTATGTCAAAGTTTATAGGATATTTTAATTATTATTGGCATTGAACCAGAGGTTAAGTATTGCACTCAATCTGCGAAGATGTTGAGTATGAGTCTTGCCATATCATGATAATTGTCAACAATTCCTGATTAAAATATTTATTGAAATACACCAAAAAGCGCCCTCCACCCTTAGAAGATAAACACGGTGAATCTTGAAAAAATATCAAATACTAAGAAAGTATTAAGATACCATTATAAATTTAATATTTATTATTTCTTTTATGGATATATTTGCAGAAATTACTGGGATAAAATATCAAAAAAATTTTCCTTCTGAACTTAAAATCATAAATAATTCTGATTTTGATATAAATTTAATATCTTCCACCTGTTTACTAAGCTATTCTGAACGTAATCTAAGTTTTGGAATTTGTAAATGGGTATCGCCAAAAAGAACTCGATCTTATCCTTATGAAAGGGTGTATAATATCTTGTCATCTTCAAAAAAAATTAGTGTTATTCCTATTATTAAAGATGAAGGCATAAACGGGGATCGAGATTTTATTCAGTGGGATACAGTATCTTTAATGAGTTTATTAGATGTTTATGTTATTTTAGGATACTATGATAGTGCCACCAAGCACAAAACGAGACAAGATAAAATTACAAATCAAAAATTTAATAGTGATTATATTAACCAAAAAATAGATGAAATTAAGAATTATTATAGTTCAGCATTGCACTGGAATTTAAAAGAAATCAGAGAGTCTTTACCCAATTTAATAAGTCAAGTTAAAACATCTTATGGAAATATTAGTGATAAATTAAGTGTTCAATTACATGATGAAAAAGGAATTAATAAATTTCAAGAAACTATCTTCAAAGGGTTAAACAATTTTATGGAAACTTCCAGAGTAAAATCTCGTTTAGCACAAGTAAGAGAAACACAAACAATTCAACCAAAGGAATTCTTAGGCACTTTATCAAAAGCAACTATTACTATTAAAAATTATTTGGGCGGATTATACTTTTTTACGGTGGATGAAGTAATTATAATTGATAATGAGTTATATTTAATTGAGTCCAAACATAGTAAAAATTCTAAATTACCTAGCCTCAGCGATATTAAAGATGGATTATTAAAGATGATTTTGTATAGCAATCTTGAAAATACACAATTAGATAATAAGTTCATCGACAAAATTCCTGTTTTAAATTTATCCTCTGACAAATTATTTGGTTTAATTGATTCTGCCAAAAATAATATAGAAGAGGTTAATAAATTTATCTGCCAAAATAAATTATCTAGTAAACAAATTAATATTATTAATACATTATTTCAAGAAGCAAATATAAATAATTTTATCGTGAAAATTGGAGGAATATTAAATGATTAAAAGTCCTTTAAGATACCCCGGCGGTAAAAGTAAAGCTATCAAATTTATCGCTCCTTTAGTTCCTGATTTTAAGGAATATAGAGAACCTTTTTTGGGGGGAGGTTCTGTTTTTATTTATCTGAAACAATTATATCCTGAGCGAATTTATTGGGTTAATGATATTTACGAAAATTTATTTTATTTTTGGCAGTATTGTCAAACTGATTTAGATACTTTAATTAATCAGGTTATTGCATGGAAAGAAGAATTTAAAGAAGGTAAATTACTATATAAATATTTAATAGGAAATCTCGAAAAATTTAACGAACTAGAGAAAGCGTCAGCATTTTTTATTTTTAATAGAATAACTTTTTCTGGCACAACGGAAAGTGGTGGTTATTCTCAAAAAGCCTTTGAAAAAAGATTTACTGATTCTAGTATTGAAAGAGTTAAAAATTTATCACAAATATTAAACAATATTGATATTACTAATTATGACTATCAAAGACTCTTAGAAACAGAAGGAAAAGATGTATTTTTATTTTTAGATCCTCCTTATTATAGTGCGGAAAAATCTGCTTTATACGGCAAAAGAGGACATTTACATAAAGGATTCGATCATGAAAAATTAGCAAATATTCTTAAATATACTAATCATAAATGGTTAATGACTTATGATGATAGTGATTATATTAAAAGTTTATTTTCTTGGGCTAATATTCAGTCATGGAATTTAACTTATGGCATGAGAAATATTAATGGTAATATTAATCAAAGTGGGAAGGAATTATTTATTGCTAACTATGATTTATCTTTGGTAGAAAGTAATGATAATCAATATCAACAGTTAGAAATATTGGGTCTTCACTAGATAGTATGCTACCGAGACTGTAAGCCTTACTCTCTCCTTCTCAAAATGCAATTTGCATACCAAGTGATGGAGAGCCAAATTTGTTGTATTAATTCTTATTTTTCATCTTTAACATTAGTTTTTAGTAAAGATTTTCCGAGTATAAAAGGAGATTTAAAAATCAATAACCATAATTTCACCAATAAACTCGCAATCATCTATTTACAGATTTTATTTAATTGACTTTATTCTATGTGATATTAAATAATACTGGGGCGGAGGGCGCTGGGTGATTTTAAAATTCTTGGTAAAATTTTATTTTACTTCATCCCTTTAGCTAATTTTGATTGTTAGCTTTGTTAATTCACCAGATTTCCTCCAAAATCAGGCTAGAAGCCCGAAATATATAAAACTTGCTATGTTATTTTTAATAGTTATTGGCAAAACTGTGCGATTATATCAGCTAAAATTTTAGCACTATCTAAAGAGGCTAAATCGCTACTTTTTTGACCCATCATTTTTAACTTATCAGGATTATTTAATAAATCAATAACGTGTAAATTAAGGGTTTCTGCTGTTAACTCTTCCTGTCGAAATAATAACCCAGCGCCCTTCACCGCAAACACTTGGGCATTATAAAATTGATGATCTTCGGCGGCGTAGGGATAAGGGATTAAAATAGAAGGGGTATTGGTAATGGCTAACTCTGTCAAGGCACTAGCGCCCGAACGACTGATGGCTAAATCCGCCCGTTGTAATAGTCCTGCCATGTTATCATAAAAATTCATTTCGATATAATTAGGGTGTTGAAATGTGCCAAAATCATCATCTCTATTCCCCGTTAAATGCACTATATAAGCGCCCATCTCCACCCATTGGGGTGCGCCATGTCGAGCCAGTTTATTAATGGCTACAGCCCCTTGTGACCCCCCCATAACTACGATGAGGGGCGCTGAGTTGGGGATGTTGAAGTCAAGAGGTTGTGAGTTTAAAAAATCTGCCCTCACAGGGGTAGTAATCCAATCAGTGTTAACGGAAGGTAAATATTTTTTTGTGCCTTCAAAACCCACGGCAACTAAATCGCACCATTTACCTAATAATTTGGTTACTTTACCGGGTAAATAGTTAGATTCATGCAAAATTACAGGAATTTTAGCCATTTTCCCTGCCATAATCGCTGGGGCGGCGATATAACCACCTGTGGTAAAAATAACGTCTATTTGCTCTTTTTTAATTAACTGATAAGTGGCAACAATTGAGCCTAACATTTTACCGAGTAAAAATAAGGTTTTGATGCCCAATTTAGTTTGAAAACCCTCAATATCGATGGTATGGAGAGGATAAGATTTAGGAATCAGAGTATTTTCGAGACGATTTGGCACTCCTAACCATTGAATGTCATAATCGAGTAATTGTTGTGCTACCGCAAGGGCTGGAAATAAATGCCCTCCCGTGCCACTGGCGGCGATGAGAAGTCGAGATTTTTTCATAGACATGGTGATATGATTTTTCTAAAATTGTAATTATAGTTTTGAGATGGAATAACTAATTATTTAACTACAGAATTATCAGCACTGACTAAGGCTGTTATAGTTTAATAACTGACGTTACGCACTGATTCAAATGTTACGTTAAGGGAGGTTTCAGGTAGCAGGT
>JACYMF010000014.1 GCA_015272165.1 Cyanobacterium sp. T60_A2020_053 | reverse complement strand
CGATTTTTTTGTTGGTTCGTTTACATCCCCCGTTGATTTCAGTGGGTATTTTTTTGTTGAGAAATTCAACGGGGGTCTTTCACTCACATTTCAAGATAAATTATTAGTTGACAGAGGAAGAGGAAACAGGGAAGGGGAAAAAGTATAGTAAGTAGGTAAGCAAAATTAATTGTGATTTTTATTTTTCTCAAACCTGTGATAACACGGCAAGGCAAAGGGCTTAAGCCCCTTGCCCATATATAATTAATTTTGTACGATAACTTATAATTTTCTTTCCGTTTAGAATTAAAATATGCCTAATTATTCTCCCATACCCACTATCAGCGTAGATGAATTAGCTGTGATTTTAGCCGATAACCCCGAATCATACCAACTTCTGGATGTGAGGGAGTTATCGGAAGTATCCATCGTTAATTTACCTCATTTTGTGGTTTTACCCCTCAGTGAATTTGGGGAATGGTCAAATCAAATTCAGAGTAAACTAGATTCACAGAAAGAAACCATCGTGATGTGTCATCATGGTATCCGTTCCGCCCAAATGTGTCAATGGTTAATATCTCAAGGATTTACTCAAGTTAAAAATGTCTCTGGGGGAATTGATGCTTATGCCTACATGGTAGATGATAGTTTACCTCGTTATTAATTAGTGTTAGGATTAATCAACTCGTCTGGATCGAGAATAAATACAGTTAACTCCTTTTCTTCTTCTAAAGGAATCATCGTCACATGGGTAGCAATTTTCAGGGTATCCGCTTGACGATAGGAAGCAGGTAGCGCCCGTATCCGATTCAGAGTAACATCGAATAAACTAGGAGTATTTTGAATAATAATTCCAAATCTTTCTCCCCCACTATTTTGAGCTAAAAGTAAATATTTTTTTTCCTGATTTTCAAAAGTTTGAGGTAAATGAAACAAACGCTGATTAAGGTCTAAAACTGTAATTTCTTCCCCTTCCAAATTAACCATGCCGTAATGATTTAAGCCACTACTATATACTGTCGAAAAATTAACAATTTTTTGCACCACATCGATATGCAAAGCCATGTTGAGATTCCCAATGGGAAAAACCAATAATTTAACTTTCTCTTGACTGGCAGACTCAGCAGGTTTTGATGATAAATTGGCTAGATTCATGGCTTAAATTCATTTTGATACTTACTATTTATTATATTCTGCTTTATTCAAGTCGCTTAACTTAGATTACGATAAAATATCCGTGAATCCAAGACGCATTTAATATCAGGTTCCCTTAAACAGTTACAATTAAATATCTGCTGAAAACTCAAAATACAGACTTTGTTTTATAAGTGATTATCCGAACTTGATATAACTGGTATTTTGGACTAAGTTTTAAAAACAGCTCAAACTCTTAACTGTTGCCTTTTGCCTATACCCAACAGTTAACTTAAATACTTCCTAACTTACATTTTTTCACCACTCAAAATAAAGATGGGGGCTATACCTGCAAAAACTTGGCTAATGCCTCTTGTTTCCAATCTATTAATAGATGATTGTACTACTTCTATGTTACGAGCTTGTAATTCAGCTAAACCTTCAGAGATTTGATAGAGATTTTCTAAATTAGAAGCAATAGCAACAATTCTGCCTTGGGGTAGTAAATGATTCCATGACTCTCTTAATACATCTTTGACGGATTTTCCCCCTCCGATAAAGACTCTATGGGGTTGCTGTTTAATGTCATTAAAGCATTGAGGGGCGCTGGCTTCTAATACCTCCACATTTTTCACCCCAAATTTATGACAATTACTATTAATTAACTTGACTACATCAGAATCTCTTTCAATGGCAGTAATTTTGTTCTGAGGGCAAAGTAAACCTATTTCTACTGATACTGTACCAGTTCCAGCGCCCACATCCCAAACCACAGATTTTTGCTCTAATCTTAGCGCTGACAAAATCAATAAGCGCACTTCCCGTTTAGTTAGGGGAATACCGGGTAAACGCTCAAAAAGTTCATCAGGAATACCGGGAGTTTTATAATTCCACACCATAATTTTTGGCTCTATTACTTTGACTATTATAAATTATTGGTTGAAATGGGGAAGAGGGAAAAGGCAAGAGGGATGGTATTTTCGATATTTTTTTCTAATAATTGATTTTTCATAAATGATTTAGGACTGCTATATTACCTCAGTAGTTATAATAGATTAATAACAAATCATTCCTCAAAAGTTTATTTGATAAGCCTTATATTATTCTAAATATAGAAATCTTATCATTTATAACAAAAATAATTCCCTTTTAACTTTGCCCTTTTAACTTCGCTCTTTTTTATTATGAAAATACCCCTAGCTTGGTTACAATTAAGCCGAGAAAAAATTAGATTACTTATCGCTATCGCTGGGATCAGTTTTGCTGATATTCTCATGTTTATGCAGTTAGGTTTCAAATCAGCATTGCTAAATAGTGCAGTAAGAGTGCATGAAGAAATACGCGGGGATGTTTTCCTGATTAGCCCTCAATCTGATGCCCTTATTGCCATGAAAACCTTTTCTTCTCGCCGTTTAGAGCAAAGTTTGGCAGTGGAGGGAGTGGAAGCCATTAATAAAATTAACATCGGTTTTGGTTTATGGAAAAATCCCGAAAACCAAGCCACTCGGCAAATTATGGTAATTGGTTTTAACCCGAAAGAATCTCTTTTTACTCTGCCGGGAGTAGAAGAAAATCTCTCTTTATTAAGATTATCTGATGTCGTCTTATTTGATGATAAATCACGGGCGGAATTTGGTCCAGTGGCGGAAATGTTTAATAATGGTGAAAACGTCAAAACGGAAATGAATGCACGACAAGTAACAGTTAGGGGTTTATTTTCCATTGGGGCGAGTTTTGGCGCTGACGGTAATTTGATTACCAGTGACTTGAATTTTTTACGGATGTTTCCCACCAGAGACCCTAATTTGATTGATATTGGTGTGATACATTTGAAAGATGGTGTTGATGATGAAGCTGTTATTAATAGTCTCAAGCAAAAATTTAGTGGCGGTGATGTGGTAGTTTTATCCCGTGAAGAATTTGTCAGCTATGAGAGGGAATATTGGGAAAATAGTACCGCTATTGGTTTTATTTTCGGTTTGGGTGCGGCTATGGGTTTAGTGGTGGGTGTAGTGATTGTTTATCAAATTCTTTATACTGACGTGGCGGATCATTTGCCTGAATATGCTACCCTCAAAGCTATGGGTTACACCAATAATTATCTTTTGGTGGTGGTATTTCAAGAGGCATTAATTTTGGCTTGTGTGGGTTTTTTACCCGGTATGGGAGTTTCTATGTTACTTTATGGTGGGGCGGCGGGCGCTACAGGTTTACCTATTTACATGACTAAATCTCTTGCTTTAACTGTTTATTTTCTCACTTTGGGGATGTGTTTTGGATCGGGCGCTATTGCTGTTAATAAGCTCAAATCTGCTGATCCAGCAGACATTTTTTAAGGTTAAAATAAAGGTTTAAAGTCTATTCTACATAACAAAAAGTGTCATAAATTGACTTTTTTCTTTAAAAATACTGTATTTTTTCCATCCCCATCAAAAATTTTTGATACAAATAAACAATTTATGAAAAATAACTATTTGGCTTAACTCTCTAATTTATAAGCATTTTACCTGACACCTGATACCTGACACCTCCCCTCACCAAAATAATTTTTTTTTAATATTAATGACTCCCTGTGAGGAAAAAACATTGTGGATGAACTCAAAACTGTTTTACAATTAGCCACAGAAGAAGAATTAGAACAAATTACTAATATTCTTTTTTGTCGTCGCCTCAACCCCCTTGACTATTGGCAAACCCCAGCGCCCTTCGACGTACAATGTCAGGATTGGCAAGATAAAATAGATAGTATCGAAAAAAGATTTCGTTTTTTAGGAGCTGACGGCATCACAGTATTAAAAAAACAAACCCATCAAGTGAGTTATCGCTCAATTTTGATTCAAGTCTGTCGTTATCTAAAAATTCCCTATAGTCAAAATATGTCAACCATTGACATTGAAACGGAAATTTTCATCAATTTACTACAAAAAGCATGGGCAAAATTACCCCATGAAGAAAAAAATAGTATTAAAAATGAAGTCATTAAATATTTATCCAACACTAACACACCAGAACCATTACCCCTAAAATTACAACATGATCCTTTAAAAATTATCATAAAAGGTAGTGGCATTGTGGCGATTAGTAGCGTATTAAAATCATGGTTATTACAACAAATTACCCGACAATTTGCCTTACATTTTGCCCGTTATCAAGTAGCTAAAACCAGTTTAATTAAAGGGGGAATTGCCGTAACTTCAAGGATACAAAATCATGTGGCTTTACAGTTAGCAAAACAAGGTATGATTGCTAATACCGCTCGTTATACTGCCGTAAGAAGTGTTTTTGCTTTTTTAGGTCCTGTTTTATGGGCTTCTTTTTTTGCTGATTTAGGTTGGCGCGCTATTGCCACTAATTACACCCGTATTATTCCTGTTATTTTTACTTTAGCTCAAATTCGTCTAACTCGTCTTGGTTAACTTATACTCCCTCCGTTAACCCCCATAAAAGCTATCTTACTCCCAAAACCGATCACTCTTGAGAACCATCATAATCTGTAGTTCGATCATTAACTTATATTTTTGGAATAGAAAATGCTATCTATTTCTTCTTTATTCATATCATAGGGATAAGGATAGGTTTTGGCATTATCCATACGACGATTTATAAAGAGTTCTCTAATAGCTTCGTCATCTGTAGGATTTTGTCGAATATAAATTTTTAACTCTTTGCGTGTCATCGTTGTAAAATCAGGTTTATTCATCTTGATAAAACTCCCAGTTTCCTGTTTCAAAGATAATAATTTCGATACTTTCGTTGATACCAGCCAAAATAGAGCAATCCTATGTGAGTTGTGAGATTATCAACAATTAAATTTTAGTAACAAGGGGTTTAAACCCCTTGTCTGGTAAATTGTGCGATGGTCTTTTTTATTTTTAAACTTCTCCCAAATGATTTAGGACTGCTATACCAAGATTTTTTCTATTATGAATCTTAGTAAAATTTAGTCGTAACAATTTTATTTCTGATAATGAAATCGACAGGAAATAATGGTTAATTCTTCCTCTGAAATTTCATAAACTAAACGATGTTCAGAATTGATTCGTCTTGACCAGTAACCTGATAAGTTAGCTTTGAGAGGTTCTGGTTTACCAATGCCATCAAAAGGATTTCTGATAATTTCTTTAATTAATAAGTTGACTCTTTTTAACAGTTTTTTATCATTATCTTGTAGCCAAAGATAATCTAACCAAGATTGTTGGGTAAAAGTAATTTTCATGGTTCGATTAATTCTTTTACTGATTTACTACCCGATTTTGCTTCTTTGATGGATTTCATCAGATGTTCAGCATTAGCAGGATTGGATAATAAATATAAGGTTTCTTGCCAAGAATTAAATTCGTCTAAGGACATTAAAACAGCTTGTTTTCCTTGATCATTACAAACGATAGTTGGTTCTACATCAAGGATAACTGTGTCAATGAGTTCGTCTAATTGTTTTTTTGCTTGGTTACTGGTGATAGCTTTCATTTTTTCCTGTTTTAATTGCTATAGAGATTCATCGATATGGTGATTATTTGTTGTTCTTCTCAAGATAATTTTTCTACAGTTTCGATCGCTTTTTGAAATAATGAAGTTTTAACCATATTTTGTCAATTTTTTGGGGATTTTTATTTACTATATCTTATCATCATTTAATTTTTGACATCATAATCTTAGCGCCTAATGACAGATCGAACAGCCTAAACCGATCGCACTTCCAAAACATATCAAGATTTTGCTATTATGAATCTTAGTAAAATTTAGTAGTGACAATTATTAAATGCAATTAAAAGAAAAATATCTCACGGATGTGGAAGGTAATCGCATAGGTGTTCTTTTGGACATAAAAGACTATGAAAAACTATTGCAAGAATCTGAAGAACTAGAGGCAATTAGAGCTTATGATCTCGCTATTTCTATGGATGACGAAGAGATACCTTTTGAAGTAGTGACCGCAAAAATTGAAAGTCAAAATTGATGAAATATAATATCAATATTAAAAAAAGGGCTTCCAAAGTTTTGGAAAACTTGCCTAATACTGATTATCAAAAAGTTAGAGATGCGATTATAGAATTAGAAAAAATACCTCGCCCCTCTGGTTGCTTAAAATTGACAGGTAGAGATGCTTATAGTCTTTCCATGCTTTAGAGCCCCAAGCTAATTTACGCATCGATTAAATCATGTTCTTGTGTTTTACCGTCTCTATATTCTGCGATAGCTTCCTCTAAGTGTTGAGCATTAGCTGGAGATTTTAAAAGATAAACTGTTTCCATTAGACTATCATAATAACTTCTCGACATTAAGACGGCATCTTCTGCATCTCTTCTCACAATTACAGTACAATCTTTATCATTGGCTACTGTATCTAGTACAGATTTAAAGTTTTTTCTTGCTTCACTAAAATTTATAATATTCATTATCTTAGTTGTACATTACTAAGTACATATTCTATGATAATCTTTTTTTTCTTGTTTGTGTCTGAGATACCATATTCTATCAATGGTGGCATTCTCTTCGTTAATCTTACGCTGTAAATAATGAATTTTCAATTATCCATACTATCTTTAAATTTACCTTTGTCAATTGCCCATTATTAATTAAAATGTCAGTTTTAAAAATAGCGCGCGCCAGTTTACAACAATCTCTCTCGTGGTATAGTAGTAGTCGCCGTCATTGGAATTATCCCCCCCATCAAGAGTTACAAAATGCTGTCAAAAATGATTTACGGGATTTGCGAGGGGCGCTGGAAAAATTAGAACAACAGCTATTCAAAATCGCTACCTTTGGCTTAGTTAGTCGTGGTAAATCCACTGTGATTAATGCCTTGTTGGGAAAAGACATTTTAGAAACAGGCGCCCTCCACGGCGTTACAAAGTGGCCCAAATCGATTCGGTGGCAACTGCCGAAAATAGCCATTGAGTTAATCGATACTCCCGGTTTAGATGAAATTGACGGGGAATCACGGGCGCTGATGGCTAAAGAAGTAGCACAACAAGCGGATTTAATCCTTTTTGTGGTGGCTGGAGATATTACTCGCACGGAATACTCGGCATTATTAGAATTGCGCCGTTATCAAAAGCCTTTATTATTGGTATTTAATAAAATTGATCTTTATCCTGAAGTGGATCAAAAGGCGATATATCAACAGTTACAGCAGTTAAGTAATGACACTCAGCAACCGCTTTTTACCCCTGATGAGGTGGTGATGGTGGCGGCACAACCTCAACCTTTACCCGTGCGTGTAGAGTTACCTGACGGCACAATTAAGCAGGAATGGGAGGAATTACCACCCGACATTGATAGTTTACGGCAAAAACTTCTTGATTTGCTCAACCGTGAAGGAAAGGATTTGTTAGCTTTAAATGCGCTTTCTCAGGGGAAAAAGGCACAGGAAAATATTGCGCGTAAAACTATTGCCCTGCGTGAAGAAGAAGCAGAAGGAATTATTTGGCGCTATGCTCGTTATAAGGGCATTATTATCGCTCTTAATCCTTTTGGCGTGGTGGATGTGTTAGTTAGTGCTTTGGTTGATTTGCTGATGATACGGGCGCTGGGGCGTTTATATGGTTTACCGATTACTAGCCATGAGGCAGGGCAATTATGGCAAACTATTCTTAAAAATGTTTTTGGTTTATCGGTGGCAGAAATCATCACTATGGTAATGTTTAGTATCGCTAAAACCACTGTTTCCCTCAATAGTTTATGGGAAAACCCAGCTAATTTTACCACCATTGTCAGCGCTGGATTGGTGCAAGGGGCGCTGGGTAGTTATGGCTCTTATTTAGTGGGTAAATCAGCACAAATTTATTTGCAAAATGGTTGCACTTGGGGGAATTTAGGCACTGATTCGGTGATAACTGAAATTTTGCAAAAAGCGCCCTCCGACTCTCTTATTTCCCGTCTTAATAGTTAGGTGTTGCTGAAAAAGTCTTTGGATGAGGATAGGTATCAGGCATCAGGTTTCAGGTTTCAGGTTAAAGAAAGAAAAATCAAGGTTTTGAACCCTTATATTTTTAATGAAAATACAAGTATATTGTGAATAATTAGATTTGAAATGCTCAGTTTTTAAGTCAAAATTGCCAAAAATGCGCACTTTTTTGTCAATATAGTGTATCTAAACTTTTGATTTTAATAGCTTTCTGATTTATTCATCAGACCATAATTAGTTAATATTACTTACATCTGAAAAAAAAATGAATAATAAACAACCAAAAAAAGATAATTCAATGAATGGGAATCAAAAGAATTTAACTCCCGAAAAATATGCTTATCTCAAAGCCGAAGCACAAGCGCCATATCGAGGATTAAGAAAGTTTATTTATTTTGGTTTTGGGGCATCGGGCGCTATTGGTGCATTTATTTTTTTTGTGCAATTATTAGCAGGAAAAAATGTACAACAAAACCTACCTAATTTATTAATTCAAATCAGTATTATTAGTTTAATGGTATTTTTATTTCGTTGGGAAAATCGCCAAGTTAAAAAGTAATGTTGTTATCCGAAAGGGCAGGGTTTTCGACTAACTATTTTTTGATAATTTTTGGAAATATTTTATGCTTTGCTGAATAAATCAAAACCCTTGTCTAATAAAGGTTTAAAGTCTATTCTACATAACCAAAAATGCCATAAATTGACTTTTTTATCTAAAAATACTGTATTTTTCATCCCAATCAAAAATTATTAATTCTACGTTCTAAATTCTACATTCTAAATTCTACATTCCCCCCACGACACCACTGCTTTAGCAACCCCTATTTTACAGAAGAATAAATGGTTCAAAACCTTGTTTTTAAGAGGTAAGCAAATTTAATGGTAATCCAAGGTATTCTAAAATTTACCTTAGCCCTTTTTGTTAAAGATATTTCGCTAAAAAAGCGGTGGTTTTTTCCCAAGCACTCTCTGCCGCTTCCGCATTATAACGAGTACCAGATGAGTTAGCAAAAGCATGATCGGCTTTTTCATAGATATGAATTTCTACTTCTTTGCCTAAAGCTAATAATACTTGTTCAAATTCTTTTACTAAAGCAACGGAAGGATTTTGATCTAATTCTCCAAAAATTCCTAAAATGGGCATTTGTAAGGTCATTAATTTTTTGGGATCAGTAGTGATATTTCCGCCATAGTAAATTACGGTGGCATCTAACTGATCAGGAAGTAGTAAAGCTGTATTAAGTGACCACAAACCACCAAAACACCAACCAATACTACCTACTCGTGGAGCTTCAGTGATGCCCATAATATTTTGATAGTCGCTAAGATATTTATAGGCTTGTTTGAGGTTATTTTCTAAGGGAGCGGTATTTCCCAGCGCCCTCTGCACCAATTTAAGAGCCTCATCGGGATTATCAGCTACATCACCCTGATATAAGTCAACGGCTAAAGCTGTATAACCTTCCCCCGCTAGGCGATCGGTCATCATTTTGATATTATCATTCAAACCCCACCACTCATGGATAACAATTAATCCGGGTAGGGGTTTTTCCGCATTAACAGGGGTGCTGACGTAACCCATGATGGGCTGTCCATCAATATTACCATAGGTCAACATTTCCCCTTTTACTTCCATTTTAGGAGCTTGGGCAATAATACCGGTAGGTATAGGCAGATCATTTTTATGGGCTTTTGCCATATATTCCGAGTAATTAGTGGCGGTGACGGGCGCTGGATGATTGATTTGAAATGCTGTCAAAGCTATGACAATCAAAAACGATACTAAGGTAAAGGAAATAAATTTACGCATCACAAATTATTGATTTTATAACGTTTGTGGTCATAATAACTTTTTTTGGTTATTAATTTATGGTTATAATTAATTTTTAAGAAAAATGACGACGAAAACGAGGATCGAAGTGCGCTTTTTTCTTTTGATTACAACTACTACAAAGGGTTTGTAAGTTACTTATATCATTACTACCACCCTTTGCCAAAGGAATTATATGATCAATATTTAAAGTGGTTTCTGAAATGTTTTTGCCACAACTTTGACATTGAAAATTATCTCTTTCATAGACATATTTTCTGACTTGTGGCGGGATAAGAATACGCTCGGTTTTTTTCATTTTATTTTTTGTCTTATAAACTGATATTACGCACTGATTCAAATGTTAAGTTAAGGGAGGTTTCAAGTAGCCGGTTTAAAACCCTTCCCTCAATAAACATAAGTTTCTTGTCAATTCTTTAACCTAACACCTGACACCCGACAACAACAATTAATTCTATTTTTGCCTAACATCAGTTACATAACAGTTATTGTAAGAGCAAAGAGCAAAGATAAGTTTTAAAACATCCCTCCTCTGTCAATTTTTGATCAAGTTCTTTTAGTAGATATAGTTTCAGCCATTGTTAAATTTTGATAATTTATATTACTTAAAAAATCTCGAAATGATCTGTTAATTAAAGTTCTGTGATCTAAAAATGTTTTCTGAGAATGACAAAAGAGAGATATGACTTAATTGATGATACGCAGTAGTATTACTTTTATGGCAATAATTATTTTATGATAAAAAAGAAAGCGAGTTTTATAATTAAAATAGGCAAATAATTATTAATCACTAAGAAAATGAATAAAATACAGAAGTGGTTGCAAAAAACAGTGACTGGTATGGCAGTGGTGATGATTCCTGTGGGTGGTTTATATGTTGTTAATTTACCATATTCAGCTATTCGTAGTCCTATTGCCCAAAAAGCGCCCCTCCTCCTTTTACCAAGTCAAATAGTGGTGGAAAATAACTTTAAACAAGCAGTTAATCTAGTTGAACAATCGGATCAATTAATTAATAATTCTACAAGTTTTGTTGATTTCGATTGACAAACTAAGTCAATATCTTTAGCAAGGGAAAAGCTATGATTAACTAAATGTAAACCCATAGAAACTTCTGGTAGTTGTGTATTGTAGTCAGCGCCCTCCACACATAACCCTTGCATTTTTAAGATAATACCCCAACCAGTGAGAGGATTAAAAATATCTTCTTCGGTGATAATTTGAGTTTCGATACCACGGCAAAAGTAAATTTTGATTGCAATTGTTGATGAAAAATATCTAAATAAAAATTGTCAATATTTTCTTGGTAAAAACTAGATTTAACTACCACAATACTATCTAAGTCAGAGCAATTCTCTATGGCTAAACCTCTGGGAATTGAACCTCGCAAATAAAGAGAAATTAGGTTAGAACCAAATAAATTCAAACATCCTTTTTGCCATGCTTTTACTAACTCATACCAAGGGGATGAAAGGTTATGAAAATCACAATCGTTTAGAAATTCGCCCTGATTATTTTTTCTAAAAAATCTACCATAGGCTTTAATTTGTGTTGAAGTATTGCTCATGGAAAGGGACTGTAACATTGATTACACTATATCTGGTTAACATGGAACTATGATGATGATAATTGAAGTTTAAAATAAACCTTAAACATTCCTTTACCCAAAATTACGACCACTATCGTAAAGTAAGAGTTATCATAACGGCATAATGAATTAAATTAATTTAACAAGACTGAAAAGGAGTAAATAATTAATGAAAAAACAAGTAATGTACCAGCCATCAGGAAAAATTTACGCCGTCAATGCCACTTCTTTTCAAGAAGATTTGATTAAACTACTACAAGAAGATTCTTGTCGGATGATAACTATTGATTTTAGTTTGGTAGAGTTTTTAGACAGTGCTGGATTAATGGCGTTAGTTATTGCCTACAAAGAAGCGCAAAAACAGGGCAAAAAACTCAGTGTTGTTAACGTTTCCCCCAGTGTGAAAATTATTTTTGAATTGAGTCAGCTAGATCAAGTTTTGGGAATAAAAGAAGCAGAAGAAAATCATTTGTTAGTAGTCTAGCGCCCTTCACCTCATCCTTGACTTTCTTGATGATGCGACCTTAATCAGATCGAGGTAAAATAGATAGATTGATAAGAAATAAAGATCGAAGGATATAAATAAGGAGATAATTTTGGTTACAACATCTTTTATTACCACCAAATCAGAGGAAATCTTTAGCCAAGCCCAAAAACTAATGCCGGGTGGTGTTAACTCCCCCGTCAGAGCTTTTAAATCCGTAGGTGGGCAACCGATAGTTTTTGACAGGGTGAAGGGCGCTTATATATGGGATGTGGACGAAAATAAATATATCGATTATGTAGGTAGTTGGGGCCCTGCTATTTGCGGTCATGCTCATCCTGAAGTGTTAGGGGCGCTGAAAGAAGTATTAGAAAAAGGCACAAGTTTTGGAGCTCCCTGTCTCCTCGAAAACATTCTCGCAGAGATGGTTATTGAAGCCGTACCGAGCATCGAAATGGTACGTTTTGTTAATTCGGGTACAGAAGCCTGTTTGTCCGTGCTACGGTTGATGCGCGCTTATACAGGTAGAAATAAAATTATTAAATTTGAAGGCTGTTACCATGGTCACGGCGATATGTTTCTCGTCCAAGCCGGTTCAGGAGTAGCTACCCTCGGTTTACCAGATTCTCCCGGTGTACCCAAAAGCGTCACCAGCGACACCCTCACGGCTCCTTATAACGACTTAGAAGCAGTCAAAAAACTATTTAATGAACACAAAGGAGAAATTGCTGGAGTAATCCTTGAACCGGTGGTGGGTAACTCAGGATTTATTGCCCCAGATGGAGGATTTTTAGAAGGCTTGAGGGTGATTACCCAAGAAAATGACGCCTTATTAATATTTGACGAAGTAATGACTGGTTTCCGTATTGCCTATGGTGGTGTACAAGAAAAATTTGGCGTTACTCCTGATTTAACAACCCTTGGTAAAGTTATCGGTGGTGGTTTGCCGGTGGGCGCTTATGGTGGTAAAAAAGAAATTATGGCTATGGTAGCACCCAGTGGTCCTATGTATCAAGCCGGAACATTATCGGGTAATCCTCTTGCTATGACAGCCGGGATTAAAACCCTCGAATTGTTGCAAAAACCCGGTACTTATGAGTATTTAGAAAAAATTACCCATCAATTAATCACCGGATTATTAGAAGTAGCTAAAAAAGCCGGTCATGAAGTAACGGGTGGTAATATTAGCGGTATGTTTGGAATGTTTTTTAGCCCAAATGCGGTTCACAATTACGATGATGCCAAAAAAGCTGATACCGCTAAATTTGGTCGTTTTCATCGGGGAATGTTAGCTCAGGGGGTATATCTTGCTCCATCTCAATTTGAAGCAGGATTTACTTCTCTTGCCCATACGGAGGAAGATATTGAGCGCACCATTGCTGCCGCTAGTAAAGTCTTAACCGACATCGCTTAAACTTTTGGGGCAGGGTTGGGGAGAAAGGGAGAAGGGGAGAAAGGGAAAAAGGGAGACAGGGAGAAAGGGAAGCAGAGGGGAGAGATAATTAATTATCCATTGTCAATTATCAATTGATTAGTAGTACATGGGGAAAAAATCACATATAATTAAAAATTAAAAGAGTAATGGGGATGTAGTAGTTTTATGATGATCAGCGAGCTAAAATACGGGCTTTTTAAATACGAAGTCAAAGACTATTATTCAATATTAGGTGTCCCCGTTAGTGCTGGTGCGAAAGATATTCGTCTCCGCTATCTCAAAATAGCTTATCAACTTCATCCTGATACTTGTCAGGCAGATACCCCAGAAGGAAAACAAAAAGCTAGTCAAATTTTATCAAAATTAGTTAATCCAGCCTACGAGAATCTTTATAAAGATAAGCTAAGGCGAGAGTGTCAGTTAATCTTCTCCGAAATCGGGCGCCGTCTAGCGCCCTCCGCCTCGTCAATTACCCTCGCCACCGATACGGCAAAAACTTTATACAAAGAACAAAATAACCGAGAAAAACTCTATCAAGAGTTAGTAGGTAAAATTGCTGTAGAACAATATTTAGACTTTAATTTAATTACCAAAAAAATTGCTTTATTAAGTGAACTGAATCTAGTTTACTTAATACTACAAAATGAAACAGAACGCCGTCAGGAAATGAGTCGTAGCTCCTCAGTGGGGCAAATACAATCTACCCAACCGATTATCAATCAACAAACTACCTCCGCTCAAACCAGTACACAAAATCCAGCGCCCGTCACCCCACCAGTAGAAAAAAAAATCGACCCCACCGAGGCAAAATTACAAAGATTATTGCGTAATGCCCAAGAAGCCAAAGAATTGGGTAATATTGATCAGGGTATCTTAGAGTTGCGGGAAGCCTTAAAATTAGACCCCAATAGCCTTGACGCCCATGCTTTAATCGCTTCTTTATATTTCCAACAGGGTAACTCCACTTATGGAAAAATCCATCTTAACAAGGCTTCTTCCCTCGATTCAAATCATCCCATGGTGAAGAAAGTTAAAGAGGAGATGAAACAAGCCACAGGACAAAAAGCCGAAACGAAAGGGAAAAAAGAAGGTAAATCTGCTGTTAAAGACAAAAAGGTTAGTAAAGATAAGAAAGACGGTAAAAAAGAACCGCCCAAAATTTTTGGTATTCCTTTATGGTAAGTCAAAAAGGCAAAGGGCAAGAGGCAAAGGAAATTATTATTTCATAATTCATAATTCATAATTCATAATTCATCACTGCCTATGATAGGATTATTGCTGAATTGGCGAATATCAAGATTAGGTTAAGAAAAAGTTATGATTCATCAAGCTCCAGCTGGTGCTAGAGATTTATTACCCTTGGAAGTGGCTCAAAAAAGTTGGATTAATGATCGTCTGCAAAGAGTTTTCCAAACTTGGGGTTACAAGCGCATTGTTACTTCTACTATCCAATGGGTTGATACTTTAATGGCAGGAGGGGCGATCAACTCTAGCACCGTAATACCTTTACAAAATATAGGGGAAGGGCAATTAGCTTTGCGCCCGGAGTTGACAGCTTCCATTGCTAGGGCAGTGGTGACAAGGATGGAAAATGAAGCGGTGCAAAGGCTTTGTTATCGTGCCAATGTATTTCGCAATGAGGCGGAAGGTCATCACGGGAAGCAGTTAGAATTTTATCAGGCTGGAGTAGAGTTACTCTTTGCTGACGGTTTATTGGCGGATGCGGAAATTTTGCTCTTGGTGGCAAATTGTTTAGATAGTTTAGGGCTAGATAATTGGTGTTTATTGTTAGGGGATGCTGGGTTAACTCGTTCGTTATTGAAGGTTTTTCCAGCGCCCTTACAACCGCAAATACTTCACTGTATCGCTAATTTAGATCGAGTTACTTTACAAAATCTCGATTTAAGCCCTGATTTACAGCAAAAAGCCTTACAATTATTCGATTTGAGGGGCGCTGGGGAAGATGTTTTAAGCAAAGTTGAACAGTTATGGGGTGATGAGACGGAAGTGGTGACACATTTGCGCCATTTATTGAATTTGGTTAATAGTAGTTATGGTCAATCTTTACCCATTATTTTTGATCTCAGTTTAGTACAAACTTTTGATTACTACACAGGAATTGTTTTTGATGTGGTTAGTTATAGAAATGGTCAGCCCGTTATTTTGGGGCAGGGAGGGCGCTATGATCAATTGTTGGGACTCTATCATCCCCAAGGACAAAATTACGCAGGGATTGGTTTTTCCCTCAATATTGAAGATTTACACGGCTGTTTATTATCCACTTCCCACCTACCGACTACCACTCCTCCTAGTGATTGGTTAGTGATTCCTCGCACTTCTAGCGCTGCCCAACAAGCCTTCATTTATGCCCAAAAATTACGATGTAGTGAAAATGTCGTCAGGGTAGAAGTATTGTTGACGGGCGCTGATAATATCAAAGAATATGCCCAAGCCGAAGGAATTCGCAATTTGGCTTGGATTCATGAATCGGGCGCTGTTGAAGTGGACATTCTAACTACATTGACACAGCCCTAATAAAGCAGGGCGTTTGCATTCTCAAAAATGTCAATTTCTGAAAGTAATAAATGTCCAAAAATCCAGAGGTTTTTAACTACTAATAAATCAATTAATAGAAAAAATCTCCCCTTTCTCCCATGCTTCCTCTGCTTCCCCTTCCAAAATTTAGATTTTTGATTCGAGTTTGCAAATCCCCCCTGCAAAGAAAGCGCCCTCCAATTCAGGTTAGATTATAATGGATAGATAATAAATTTAAAGAAAATGTGAATGACTAAACCCGAATTAGATAAAATCCAAACTAATATTAATCAAAACCATGACTCTCGTTCTTTTGACAGTAAAGAATTAGCTTTAATTATTGCCGATGCCGCCGAAGATCGCAAAGGCGCTGAGATTACTTTTCTTAATGTGTCTGAGTTATCTTATTTAGCTGATTATTTTGTGGTAATTACGGGGTTTTCTCAACCACAATTAAGGGCAATTTCTTTAGCTATTGAAGGTCAAGTTAGCGATAAATTAGGCATTGAGCCAATTCGGGTTGAGGGTAAAAATGAGGGTAATTGGATATTACATGATTACGGTGACGTTATTGCTCATATTTTCTTACCTGAAGCAAGAGAATATTATGGTTTAGAGGCTTTTTGGGGTAGGGCAGAAAAAATGACTTTTTTAGAAGGTAAAATAGTTAATTGATCAGAATTTGTGCAGAAACTCTCAAAACCCTTGATTATTCCTTCAACATGGTGTTAATGAATCAGGCTATAAATCAAAATATTTTGAACATCGGTATTGATTAGAGTTGTTGCGAAATAACAGAATATGGTTTTAATTTTGAATATTAAATGACGAAAGAGGGATATTTACCAGCGCCCCCATAAAATAGCTGTTTTTTGTACTTGCATCGATAAAGTTATTTATATATGGGGTATGGGATATTATTTTATTTTCTCTTATCAAGTCTTAACGAGGGGTTTAAACCCCTTGTTGGCAAATTTTGATGGTAATTAATCCCCACAATAAACAGAAAGATATTGACCTAATTTATAAATCCAGCGCCCTTCCCTGTGCGTCAAGATAGTCGAAAGATTCTCATGATTTTGCAAATAAAAATAAAATCTTTCTTGTACTTCATTTAAACAAAGATCAAGACCTAATAGCTTACCTACATTAATAAGACTCTTAATCATTTCAATATCCTGAGTCAAAGTATCAAAAGAAGTGCCGTGCAAAATTTGTCCTAAAAAGTCTTTGAGTAACTTTTCTAAAGTTTCCTTTCCTTCCGGTATTTCTAGTTTACACTTGAGATGATCCGCTTCCGTGGCAATAGCTTCCAATTCCATCAAATAACCCTCAATGTGATAGGCATGAGGGCGCTTTAACTTCAACTCTTGGATTACTTGACTACAACGATAGGAAATAGCCACCTGTGCCGCCACGTGCAACTCTTGAGGGACAGGTAAATTATCACGGTAGTACGCCAAAAGAATACTATAATTATCTCGATATACCTGAGTATAAAGCTGATCCAGATGTTTTTTCGTAGTTTCCATCAACTTCTCTCGAATAATCAGTTTTTCTTCCTCAAAAATTTGTTGTAAATCAAAAGATTTATTGCCAAACAACTCACTCATTAATAAGATAACTTCCACCAAGCTAATATTTTTCAGCGCCCCTAACAACTGCGACTTAATTTGGCTATAGCCCAAACGACTAGAGAAAGGTTGAATACAACAATGGAAATCCCAACCACCCAAATGAATTACCCCAAAAATATAATGGGCACTTTCCCAAGTAATCTCCGAAGTAAGTTTAACCTGCCCTACTGCTAAAGTAAGCGCTCCTAACTGTTGTTTTTGATAGTCTAATTGATAGGCTTGGTAACAATAAATCTTTTCTTCTTCTTGATAATTAGTATATAAAGAACTAATGGCATAATGTGCCGCCACTTGCTCAAGAGTAATTTGAGCGGGAATCACCGATTGTAAATAAATTTCTGCGCCATTACCATACTGCTCCACATTACTAGGTGCTTCCTTGAGACGTTTAATAAATTCCTTCTCTAATTGAATCCCTGATACTTCCCCCGCTAATTCCATAGCGCGCGACGCATAACGTAAAATTTGTGTGCCTTCGGGGCGAGAAATTTCTTCAAAAAACCAACCACAGCTAGTAAACATTAACAAAGAATGTCTCTGCATCTCCAGTAATCGTAAAGCATCAATTTGATCTGAAGGAGAAAGAGTTTGAGGTGCGTGGTTGATTAAAAATTCTTCCACATTAGCCACATCTCGATCTAAAATAATTTTAATATATTCATCCCTAGTGAGCCAAGGATCAGCAAAATAACTAACAGCAATGTCTTCATAAATCTTAATTAGTTGATCCCGTAACCAGTTTAAACTATCACGCAGAGGACGGCGCCATTTTTGGTGATAACTACCACCACCACCGCAACCACAATCATCTTGCCATCTATCAACACCATGGCTACAACTCCAAGCCGTAACGGGTTTTAATTCTACCTCCCAAGTTGGTTCAACTAAACTTAAATAGTGGGCATAGTTAGTAACAGTCCAACCTTGTTGCGGAAATTCTTTAGTAAAAGCATAAGCTAAACATCTTTCTGTATCATGTTTATGATGCCCAAAGGTTTCTCCATCAGTAGCCACCGAAACCAACTGAGATTGTCTCTTATCCCCTCTAACAGCTAATTGTAATCGAGAGTAAAAATTGTGACTACTAGAAAGTACATCCCCAAAACCCATATCTCCAGAAATTGGTCCGTCATAGAAGAAAATGTCAATATGCCCCATACCTTTCACATAACAGCGATAAGGGCGTGTCGGATCAATTTGTCCTCCGGCTACTTCTAACCAGTCTTCTTTCGTGCCATCGGGGTTGATAGGGCGACATTTACGCGCTTGGGTGGGCGCTAGAATAATAAATTTAAGATCTTCGGCGATGAGTGCTTCGAGGGTGTCATAATCTACGGCAGTTTCTGCTAACCACATTCCTTCTGGATAGCGCCCGAAACGGTGATAAAAGTCTTCTTTGCCCCAACGAATTTGGGTATATTTATCTTTTTCGTTGGCGAGGGGTAAAATAATATGATTATATACTTGGGCGATGGCGTTGCCATGACCGTTGAGCCGTTGACAACTAATTTTATCGGCTTCGATAATCCTTTGATAGATTTGTTGGTCATATTTTTCTAACCATGACATCAGGGTAGCGCCAATATTAAAACTCATATATTCAAAGTTATTGACAATACCGACAACTTGCGCCTGATCGTTGTAAATTCTCGCTAAGGTATTGTTACGGTAGCATTCATGAAATATTCTTTCATTCCAATTATGAAAGGGATGGGCGCTGGGTTGTCTTTCTATGGCGTTAAGGTAAGGATTTTCCCTCGGTGGTTGGTAAAAGTGACCATGCACTGTAACATATACTCCCGTAGCCTTTTCTAAGGGATTTATTTTCTTTGTTTCTCTGGGGTGAAGGGCGCTGGTATTAGTTGCGGTTGTCATGGCTTGATTTGCTGATCTAATTCTCTTTTTAGACTAACACCTTAATTTACTTATGAATATTTTTTTCATCAGATGTTGATTTTTGTGTCAATTAGCTATATTTTTTGTCTCCGACAAACCTATAAAAGTACAAAGCCGAAAGAGATATAAGAATGATGAAGTGTAACTAAAAAATATCAGGAAGTTTTCGGACGATGGAAGATGGGCAAAATTTTGCCTTAATTGGTTCAGTAATATCAACAGCGAGAAAACAAGGGATGAATATTTTAGAAACCCTAACTCAAATATTGAATGCGGAAAATGTGTGAAAAGTTAGAGTTTGATCCTAGCGATATATATATTGAAATTGTTTAGTTTTCAGTTTTTTATTTATTAAAAATTGCCTAAAAAATCGATTTACGCAAGGGGTTTAAACCCCTTGTTAAAGCAATAAAAAAAATTAAATTTCTTCCCAACCGGTAACGCCCGAAGACATCATATAGCTGGTGACACTAGCCTCAAAAAAATTAGCCTTTGTACTTCCTTCTTTCTTGGTATCAGAAAATTTCTCTAAATGAGTGTAAGGACTTTTGCTATATTGAGGATCAGGATAAAGAGCATCTAAACCAATAGCTCTCAAACGGATATTAGCTAAATACTTAGTATAACGCTCCGTGCTAGATTCAGTAATACCAAGAATATTATTACCGACAATGTGATTTGTCCAACGGCATTCATGTTTTACTGCCGTGTCAAACATTTCGTAAATTTGATCTAATGAATAGTTAAAAGTATTCATGGCTTCAGGGATTAACCTTTGATACAAGCGCACGTGACTTAATTCATCACGGTTAATCATTTTAAAAATATCAGCGCTACCCGGCATTAACATTCTAGCTGCTAAATTGTAAAAGAAAATAAAGCCATTGTAGAAGTATAAACCTTCTAATAAATAATCACTTAAAAGAGCGATAAAATAATTTTCTGGAGTAGGATTATCGATATATTTTTGATAATATCCAGCAATAAATTCACACCTTTGAGCTAATACTTTATCCGTGCGCCAAAATTCATAAACTTGATCTCTTTTATCTCTAGGAATAATAGTTTCAATCATGTATTGATAGGCGTGATTGTGCATCCCTTCTTGGGAAATTTGCTCTGCCATGCACAAACTAATTTCGGGTGCTGTAATGGAGCTTTTTAGGTGAGGAATATTACAAGTTTGCACCGAATCAAGGAAGGTCAAATAAGACAAAATCCCTTCAAAAGCGCGTCTTTCTTCGGGGGTTAAATTCCAATAATCAGTCACATCTTGGGTGATGTCTAATTTTTGCGGAATCCAAAAATTTTCGCGCATTTGTTGATATAGTCCAATAGCCCAAGAGTAGCGCACGTCGTTGAGTTGCATGAGATTGGTGGTATTGCCAAACCACACGGTGCGATTTTCGATGCGATCATCCCCTTCCGGATTGAAAATCGGGGTTAAGGGCATTCTTGTGGTGGAATTTGGTACTGTTGCTACCATGAAATGATTATGTATTAAGTGATAATTACGATTATTTTAAGAATTGTAACATAATTTAGCACTTTCAGTCATTATAAATTGTTTTTTGAGTAATTTTTTATGATTTACTTTAAGTAATATTTAAAATAAATTTATTATTTTAATTTAAATAAATATTTATCTTTTATTGGATTATTGTAGGTATTTACAATTAAAATAATTTAGATTGCAAATGTAGTTAACATTTTAAACATTATTTAATACCAAAAGGTGTAAAATCAAGTCTGGATAATTAGGGTCTGCTGAATAAATCGAAACCCTTGCTAAAAAAAGGTTTTAAGCAGAATAAAACCTGTAAAAAGTGCCAAAAATAATCTTTTTTCTCCAAAAAATCTATATTTCTAGTATGGGAATCACAAATCATTGATATAAAATAGCAACTTATGGAAAATGATTATTATGGCAAACTCTTTGATTTATAAGCATTTCACCGCGACACCGCGACACCCGAAACCTGACACCTTCCCTCACCTCTCCCCTAAGTATTATAAAATAAGAAATTATTTAATTATTGAGTAAATGAGTAGTATATTTGGGGAATTATTTAGAATATCAACTTTTGGGGAATCCCATGGGGGTGGGGTAGGAGTTATCATCGATGGTTGCCCCCCACAAATTGAGATCAGCGCCCTCCACATCCAGCGAGAATTGGATCGCCGTAAACCGGGACAGAGCAAAATTACTACCCCTCGTCAGGAGTCAGATATATGTGAAATTATCTCTGGGGTATTTGAAGGGAAAACCCTCGGCACTCCCATCGCTATCTTAGTGCGTAATAAAGACGCTAGATCCCAGGATTATGATGAAATGGCGGTGAAATATCGTCCTTCCCATGCTGATGCCACCTATGACGCTAAATATGGTATCCGTAACTGGCAAGGGGGAGGGCGCTCCTCCGCCCGAGAAACCATCGGTAGAGTGGCGGCGGGCGCTATTGCTAAGAAAATATTACAACAAGTGGCAGGGGTAGAAATTGTCGCCTATGTCAAAAAAATTAAAGACATTGAAGCAGTGGTTAACACCGATACCGTCACCCTTGAAGAAGTAGAAAGTAATATCGTGCGCTGTCCTGACACTAAAACCGCCGAAAAAATGATCGAATTAATCGATAATATTCGTCGTGAAAAAGACTCCTTGGGAGGCATAGTGGAATGTGTAGTGCGTAACGTGCCGAAAGGACTTGGTGAGCCTGTTTTCGATAAATTAGAAGCAGATTTGGCTAAAGCGATTATGTCTTTACCTGCGACCAAAGGCTTTGAAATTGGTTCTGGTTTTGCTGGTACTGTTTTAACCGGTAGTGAGCATAATGACGAATTTTATCTTGATGAATTAGGTAATCCACGCACGAAAACTAATCGCTCCGGAGGCATTCAAGGAGGCATCTCCAACGGTGAAAATATTGTGGTGAGGGGCGCTTTTAAACCCACTGCTACCATCGGCAAAGAGCAAAAAACCGTCAGTAAGGAAGGAGAAGAAACCATCTTGGCAGCAAAAGGGCGCCATGATCCATGTGTGTTGCCGCGCGCCGTGCCAATGGTAGAGGCGATGGTGGCGTTGGTATTATGCGATCATCTTCTCCGTCATCATGCCCAATGTAAGTTAATTTAAAAATTGACAATTATGAGGTTGATCATCTCACCGCAGTATCTACCATTTAATATTAAGTCTGTTAGATCAATTACTGATTAATAATATCATCATCTTAGTTCAATTTATTGAACGAGACACTGTTAGCCGTGTAATTCATTACACGGTGGGTAAAGTGCGAAGAGAGAATTTATTTGTAACAGATTATCCGAACTTGATCTAATTCATTACACGGTAGAGCTTAATATTATCAGCAATCAACAGCGCCCTTCTTGCTCAACTCTACGGCATCCTTCCCATCGACAGTTTTTAAATAAACTTTAACCTGTTCATCTTTAGAAGTAGGTAAAACTTTACCCACAAAATCAGGATGAATAGGTAACTGACGATGACCACGATCTACCAAAGCCAATAGTTTGACTATTTCCGGGCGCCCGTATTCCGACACAGCATTTAACGCCGCACGAATGGTGCGACCACTATAAATCACATCATCCACCAAAATAACCGTTTTCCCCGTTAAATCTACTGGTATTTCTGTTCTTTCTGGAGTGCGTACCTTAATGCGATCTAGATCATCTCGATAGAGAGTAATATCCAGCGCCCCCACCACCACAGGAGTTTGTTCAATGACCTTAATTTGATTCGCCAAATAATGAGCCAAAGGTACTCCCCTAGTGTGAATACCCAATAAAACCACTTGGGATAAATCCGGCGCTTCCTCTACCACCTGAGACGCTAACCGGTTGATCGTGCGTCGTATCTCTTCAGGGGACAAAATTTCAACGGTGGGTATTGCCATAATTATCTCAACTAGGGGTTGATGAAAAAGTATTTTAGTGAAAGTAGGAAAGAGGGAAAAGTTTAAAATGCTGATTAATCAAAGACTTTAGCAAGAAACTAACGAAAATGGGTTGAATAAGGGTTAAGATATAATTGTCAATTATCCATTATCCATTGTCAATTTGCCCTCACGACACTACTTTTCAGCACAGCCTAACTATCCAGTACGTTGACTAAAACCACCGTAACATTATCAGAACCGCCATTATTTTTCGCTTCCGTCACCAATTTATCTGCCACCTTTTCTAAATCATCACCATCAGACAATAATTGAGAAATCATCGGATCGGCTACTTCCTCTGTCAAGCCGTCACTACAGAGCAGAAAACGGTCTCCCAAAGTGACATCATCAATTTTATGAATATCAATACCATCAAACAAATCTCTTCTACCCAAACACTGAGATAAAACATGGCGCCAAGGATGATGTTTAGCATCCTCAAGACTAATTTCCCCTGCTCTAATTGCCTGACCAATCCAAGTATGATCTAAAGTAACTTGTATCAAATTGCCATCATGTAAGCGGTAAAGACGAGAATCGCCAATGTGCGCACGCCAAGTTTCACCTTGACGGAAGATAATCACCACTACAGTAGTTCCCATGTCCGCTCTTTCAGGATGCTGATTTTGGTCTTCGAGGATAGCTTCATTAGCCTGAAATACTGCTTTTTCGAGTAGATCGTAAGATTCAAGAGGCGAATCCCAGTTATCCTGTAAATAATCTTTAATTACTTCAATGGTAATCTTACTGGCTTGTTCCCCACCAGTATGACCTCCCATACCGTCCGCTAAGACGAAAAATCTACCGTCTGTATCGATGTAATAGTTATCTTGATTGTAAGACCTTACCAGTCCGGGATCACTTAAACCAGCGAATGCACATTTCATAGAGTTAATAACCTTGATTGGGATGAAATACTGACCACCTGAAGGAAGCCGGGGTGAGCTAATAACCCCACCTTTATATCTTAAATCTGTCTAGTCAGGCAACTTAATGTTGAATTTTTCAATTATTTTTCAGTATAGGTTATTTTCTCACAACTTGATCAGTTATTTTTTATTATTTGGTAAGCAATGAATTAGGAATTATAAGTTATTATCTCCCCTGCCTCCCCTTCGCCCTTTCCCCCTCTGCTTCCCGTTTCCCCCAACTCCCCAACCTTAAAACTTGCGATCAGACTTGGCAATCTGTCTCAGCGCCCTCCCCAAAGCAATAGCAGGTAAAATCGCTAATAAACCAAAACCCAGCGCCCCCCACCATAACCCATTCACTACTAAAATAGTGCTAGAGAGTATTAATGTACTGGTCATCATGGTGTAATTAGTCGCCATTTGAGTGGAACTGATACGCCGTAAGAGTCTTTCGGATTCGAGAGAACGAACTCTGAGGCGAATATCACCCCGATCTAACTTGTCGATGGTATCATCAATGCGACGGGGCAAACTAAAAGCCGTATTACTCACCTGCATAGCCTGACGACTCAATTCATCAATGATAGATTTGCCCGTATCTCCGTTAAATTCATTCATAACTTTTAAGGCAAAGGGTTGCGCTACCTCCATAAAATTAAATTCTGGGTCTAATCCTTTACCTACCCCTTCCAGAGTAGAAAATGCTCTCATCACAAAAGTGAAGGTAGCAGGAAAACGGAAGGGTTGATCGTAGGCAATCTCATATAAGTCCTCACTAATTTGACTGATGGATTGTTCCTCAAAGGGTTTATCCATGAAATTATCCAACATGAACTGTACAGAGCGCCGAACGGGTCCCGGGTCGTCGAGGGGCGCTAATGCCCCTAAATCCACCAAAGAAGCCACCACACGATCAGCATTTTTCTCTGTCACACCAAAGAGCATTTCTAGTAATTTCTCTTTAATATTGCTTTGCAGTTGCCCCATCATGCCAAAATCGTAGAAAATGAGTGACCCATCTACATCTACAGCTAAATTACCCGGGTGAGGATCGGCATGGAAAAAGCCATCATTGAGTAACTGATGTAAATAGGCTTTAGCCCCCAACCTAGCCAACTCTTTGCGGTTTAATCCTGCTGCCTCTATGGCTTCATAGTTGCTAATTTTGATGCCCGGCATATACTCTAAAGTTAACACCTTAGGGGAACTGTAGCGCCAATAAATCCTCGGTACTTTAACCCAGCTTTCCCCACGGAAGTTACGGCGAAAAGTATCAGCGCTTGTGCCTTCAAGAATATAATCGGTTTCTTGCCACAAAATGCGACAACATTCCTCATAAATTCCCAACCAGTCTCGATTTTTCCCCCATTTCGGATGATTTTGGAAATAACGGGCAATTTGTTTGAGAATAGCTAAATCAATGGTAAATAATTTCGGCAGCCCCGGACGCTGAATTTTAACCACCACTTCTTCCCCTGAAGTCAGTTGTGCTTTATGAACTTGCCCTAAACTAGCGGCGGCGAGGGGAGTAGGATCGAAACTCAAGAATAATTTATTTAATGGTTTATTAAAATCTTTTTCAATAATTGCGGTAACTTGTTCGTAGCTAAATGCCGGTACTCGATCTTGTAACTTTGATAATTCATTGACATATTCCGCCGGAAATATGTCGGCACGGGTAGAGAATAGTTGCCCTACTTTGATAAATGTTGGTCCTAATTCCAACAAATTTTCTCTAATCCATTGGGCTTGAATACGGCGACGGGCGCTGAATTTTTCATCGCTAAAGCCACCGCCATAAGTCCATTTTTTGCTATTGCGCCATAATTTGAACAGTAAGGTTAAAACAAATGTCCAAATATCGAGACGACGACGAAAGGGCGAGTAATTGTCGCTATTCCATTTATAGATTTTTTTCCCCGCTTCGGGTTTGCTGCGAGGGGAGGAGTTAGAAAACTCAGGGGAGGATTCTAAGTATTGACGGGCGCTGGGATATACTGATGACACTTTATATTATGTATATTTATATTTCTTTTATTAAAACAAAAACAACTTTCAATAAGTTAAGTTTGCATTGAAATTGTTAGGTGAGGGTAACTAAAAGACAGCAACCAACAGTTAAACTTTTCAGTCATTTTTAAGACTTCGGACAAAAAGTAAGTTAAATGTGTCTTAGTTTAGCAACCTTAATCATCGCTTTTTAAATTTGAAGTCAAAAGGCTTTTAAACAAACTAATTCTTGGTTTAATGTTTGTCTGGGATTATTTTTGACGATATTTATTTAATTCTGCTTTCAGTCTAGCAATTTCTGCTCTCAGTTCGTCTAATAGCTCTTGTAAATCCACACTACTATCCACTTCTACGGTAATAGTCGTATTGGTATCAGTGTTATTCTCAGCTTGATGTTTGGCAATTTCTGCTTTTAATTTGACTTCTTCAGCAAATAGTCTTAATCTTTCTCTAGTTTCGGCATCAAATTGACCTAAGTCACTGAGAATATTAGTTAGGGTGTCTTCGGCTTTGGCGCTTAAAACTTCTGCTAAGGCTTTACCAAAAAAAAATGCTTCTGTTACTGGGTTACTCATATTGCAATATTTCTTAACGCTTTTGTTACAAATTATATCTTTATTTCTCCATAACAGATCGGGAAGAAGGAAAAAAGAAGATAACGAATTATGAATTATGAATTATGAATTATGAATTATGAATTATAAATTATGAATTATGAAATAATAATTTCCTTTGCCCCTTGCCCTTTTGATCAATTGTCCATTGAGCTTAAATAACTTTCGTAGGTGTTTTGTAATAACATAGCTACCGTCATGGGACCAACACCGCCGGGGACTGGGGTAAGATAAGAAGCAATGTTTTTCACTGTATCATAAGCCACATCACCGACTAATTTTGATTTGCCACCAGCGCCCTCCACCCGATTAATACCGACATCAATTACGACAGTGCCCTCCGCCACCATTTCCGCCGTAATCATTTCAGCTTTACCCACCGCAGCCACTAAAATATCTGCTTCCCTCGTCACTTCTGCTAAATTGGGAGTGCGAGAATGGGCGATGGTAACGGTAGCATTTTCCGCTAATAACATCAACGCAAGGGGTTTACCTACTAAAATACTGCGCCCCACCACTACGGCTTTTTTCCCTGCGATGGGTAAATTATACTCTTGGAGAATTGCCATTACTCCGGCGGGGGTGCAACTTCTTAACCCTTTTTCACCGCGCACTAACTTACCTAAATTTACTGGGTGTAAACCATCTGCGTCTTTTTCTGGTTTAATTTTCAACAATAATCCTACCGAGTCGAGGGGCGCTGGTAACGGTAATTGTACCAAAATTCCATCCACTCGCTCATCTTCATTAAGTTCCTCAATTACCCTTTCTAACTCCTCTTGGCTGGTATCGTGGGGAAAATGACGACTAAAAGACACCATCCCCACTTTTTGACAGGATTTCTCCTTATTTCGCACATAAACAGCACTAGCTGGATTATCACCCACCATCAACACAGCCAAACCCGGCGCCCTTCGCCCTTGTGCCACTTGCTGGGCAATATTTTGGGCTAACTGAGTTTGTATTTTTTGGGCTAAACCTTTACCGTCTAAAATTTGACCTGTCATAATTACTAAAACAAAATTGAGCTAAGATAAAACATGAACTTGTGAAGATTATAGGCTGAAAATCGTTACTCAAATAATTAATTTTTATGTATAAAATCGGGCGCTGGTGGTATTTATCAACTTTTATCGCTTTTATTTTCCTGATTATTTCTGGCTGTAACCGCTTTATTAACATCGGTTGGGCTGAATCAGATTTCACCCCCATAGAAGAAATTATTTCTTCAGAAGAAAAAACCATTAAAATTCAAGGTATTGTTACCGAATCAGTACCACTATTAAATCGTATTGCCTATCAAATTAAAGATAATACTGGTAGCATTTGGGTGTTAACTAATGAGGTTTTTAATATAGGTCAAGAAGTAACAGTAAAAAGTATCTTAAAATCAGAAGAAATTATTATTGATGGTCAAGATTTTAGCTCAATATACCTCGAAACGTTCCAATAATTAGGGGTTGGTGAAAAAATGGAATCGTTGAGGTAATGGATAATTGACAATTATGAGGTTTATTTTAATCTCATATCTTCGGATTTATAAATGATCGCGCAGCGGCAGCCTTCGGCTGATCAAGCAGACTTAATATAACTCCAGAGAATCAGTTAAAACAAAACTTTGCGCCTTTGCGCCTTTGCGTGACACCCTGTCATAACCATTTAACTTTGCACCATAAACCGATCTAACATAAGACTTTCAGCCACAGTAGGGAGAATTTGAGTAAGAGGAAAAAGCGCCCCTCCCTGCTCATTTCCACCCACATCTAAATCACTATGACAGAGAAATAACTTATCTGTGGTGTGTGCCAGTAAATCATGGATAACGCCACTTAAACGGACATTTTCAGGGTTATCTTGAGTAATTAAAGGCTTACCATGGCAACCCCTTAAAAATAACTGATAACCCCATAACTCCGTAGCGCCCCCCTTTTCCCACAATTTTGAACCAGCATCAAACCAAAATTGCCACCGATGACTAAGATTCGCCACCCGATACTGATAAATAGTAGCAAGGATAACCCCACGCTCTTTGGTGCGAGAGATAAAATAATCACGAGGATAAGGATTAGTAGTGACAGTGCCTTTGCGCATAAATACAATCCAATCTTGCATGGAATCATCATCGGTTTTGTGGGGAAAATCATACTCCTTTAATTTTTGTTGCACCACAAAAAAGGCGCGCGCCGTTTCCCGTAATTTCTTCAAACTAGCATAATCAGCGTAATCCAGCGCCCTCACCTCTGCAAAAAACCGCTCGGTGATTAAATCAATCACCGCCAAAGGTGATAAACCCGCCGTTTTAGTGTCATTAATCCAATCTCGAATCTCATTATACGCCATAAAACTATCATAGTTCATTCGTTCTCCCTTGCTGAGATACTCAATGGGCAATAACTGCGGTGACTCTATATCAACAAGATAACAATATTCAGCTAATAAACCGGCTCGAACGGGATCGATACCCCAGCGCCCTCCCTCTTTTTGAGAAAGTAGGGTTAACATTTCTGCTACTCCCTCCCGTTCAATTAAGCGCCCACAGCCCCGATAAATCAACCCCAACAGGTTCAAAACACTACGGACGAGGGGGGAGACGATCAACGGGCGCTGTTCTTTCAGTGGCTCGATAGGGATGTTTGCTTGATGAAGAAAATAGAGGAATTGAAAACGGGCAATTTCATCTAAACCGGGTGCAATAATGGCAATTTCTTCGGGTTTGATGTGATTATTTTTGACTTGATTAATAATAAAATTGGCGGTATCTTCGATTAATTGCGCCCTTGTTTTGGTTTTGATACTATAAACTTTTTCTTGAAAATCTATGGGATTAAATTCTTGATTAATGACAATATTATAAAAATCATCGGCTAAATTTACTGCCAAGTTATCACTGGCAAAACTGGCTAATGTTTCGACCTGACAAGCATCTCTAATACTTAGTAAATAATCAGGATCAGCATTTAATCCTAGCCTTACTTTTCCTTGATAATTATAAGTAAATACACTATAAATATTTTTGTCAATAAACAATTTAAATAAATCTCCTAAAAGGGCAGGAAAGTTATCTAAGTTATCCGCAAAAATACTATGATAACGATTAATTAAACTGTCTTGATAGGTTAAATTTGATAATAAATATTGTCCGTAAAGTTGATAAGTAATACCATAAGTTAAAAAGCCCCTTTCTAAGCACCAATGCCACCATTGAGAAAGGATATTATCAACAATTTTAACCATTTTTTCGTTATTTTCCTTATCAAATGGGTCTAATAATTGTGATTTTTCTAGGTAATTTTTAATATTTTGTATTGGCATTCTAGCCATTCCAGCTAAAGGTAATAAATCTAAAATATGGCTAATTGCTCTACTTTCTCCCCCCCATAAATTTAATATTTCAGGAGTGAATTGTGCTTGGGCGAAGGGCGCTGATAACTCCCTTTCCAGAGGAGTGCTTAAACGAAAAGGAAAAAAAGGTTTAACTTTTAATTGTTCTAAAATTAAGGGAAAAAAAAGCTCTACTTCTTGGAGAATAAAAGCCGAAGGAGTGTAAATTTCAATAGCAGGAAAAAGATTTTGTGTTTTACTAAAAATTGCTTTCTCTAAAACATCTTTATCTTCTTGATTAGGAGAAAAAATTAAAGGTTTTTGTAAATTGTGAAAATTAGTTTTTTTTGTTGTCAACTTAGCTAAATAATCCACTAAACGAGTGGTTTTACCAGCACAACTATTTCCCTCAATCCAAATTGGTTTCTGCTTTTTTTTCGCCATGAGATACTTTATGTAAGTTTTAGTTTTATTCCAGTATTTTAACAGATCAGAAATGCTTAATTAACCTGAGTTCGAGATAAAATTTCCGATGCTGTAAAGGTGTCAGGTATCGGGTGTTAGGTATCAGGTTAAAGAATTGACAAACAACATATCTTAATTGATTTTTTATATTCAATTGTTTGACAGAATTATATAATCGTCTGAAAATTACACCTGAAACCTGTAACCTGAAGCCTGAAACCTACTCACCTTAGAACCTTTGCCCTTTTTACTTCCCATTTTTTCTATTTATTAATTAAATTTTCATCCATAAAATTACTAATTAATTGAGTATTTATCCCCCAACTTAATTCACTCATTTGTTGCCAAGAATAATTACTAATTGCTTCGCCATTTTGATAAATATAAGGATTACCTAAAGCAGGATATTTTCCTAAACCATTTATGCCGACTAATTCTCCTTGACTATTTAAAATAGCGCCCCCACTCATACCATTTAAAACATCATTGGTATAACCAAATTGATAACCACCATTCATGGCTTTATCTAAAATCATCGTAACTTTCCCCACTGTTTGTGTTACTGTTTCTGCTTGTTTTTCTCCCTCTTCAAAAGGAAATCCTGCACTTAAAACTAAATCATTTTCTTTTATTTTGATTTTATTATTTATTTTAATCGTTTGATAATTTTCATTACTATTAAATTTTAGTAAGGCTAAATCATTAATAATAGAATTTTGATTATTTTGAGCGATAATTTCAACAGAATAAATTTTATTTTTATGAGTTTTTATTTTATATTGCTCATTTTCTTCAGCAATAACATGATTATTCGTTATGATATAATAGTTATTGTTTTCCTTCCCAATTAAAACTCCTGAGCCTCCTATTATTTGATTATTTGCGAAAATTTTTACGGTAATTTTTTCAGCAATAGTAGCTATTTCTGATTGTAATAAATAATTTTTTAATTGACTTATTGATTGACTTTGATACCACCAATATCCCCCTACCGTTGCTAAAATGCTACCAATGGTTAACATCGATAGCATAATTATTCTTAGAGACTTTTTTTTGTCAATTTTCATTAATATATGGAATAGGGAATAAGTTTTTAATATTTAATTTTACTAATTATCCATTATCCATTGTCAATTATCAATTAACTACATCATTTCTTGAAAAAAACTAATAGTTTCTTTGAGTGCATCAATAAAAAGATCAATTTCTTCCGTAGTATTGTAAAAGTATAAACTGGCACGGGCGCTACCAGAAATGTTAAGATAACGATGCAATGGTTGAGTGCAATGATGACCAGACCTAATGGCAATACCTTCATTATCAAGTAAAGTGGCTAAATCACTGGCATGAATACCATCTACATTAAAAGCCGCTAAACACGCCCTTCCTTTGCCTTCTGGGGTGGGTTGAGTGCCATAAATGCGCAAATTAGGAATTTCTTTTAATCTTTTAAACAAATAAGCAGTTAATTCTTCTTCATAGTGGTGGATATTTTCCATACCGATACTGTTAAGATAGTCGATAGCTGCGCCCATGGCAATAGCTTCACCGATGGCAGGAGTACCAGCTTCAAACTTATGGGGTAATTCACCACAAGTGAAATGATCTAAATATACCTCACCAATCATCTCTCCGCCACCTAAAAAAGGCGACATCCCCAATAACAACTCCTCTTTACCATATAAAAAGCCGATGCCTGTTGTCGCGCACATCTTGTGACCTGAACCTACTAGCCAATCGCAGTCCATTTGTTGTACATTAATAGGTAAATGGGGCAAACTCTGACAAGCATCAATTAAAACTTTAGCGCCCTTCCCGTGTGCTAGATTGATAATATCTTCCACGGGATTGATGCAACCGAGGGTATTGGAAACATGAGCTACCGATACCAATTTGGTTTTATCATTGAGTAGCTGTTGGTATTGCTGAAAATCGAAACTTTCATCGGCTGTTAACTCCACATAACGAATGACAGCGCCCGTCTTCTCAGCGATAATTTGCCACGGTACCATATTACTATGATGCTCCATCACTGTCAAAATAATCTCATCTCCTTGTGTAAGGTTATCTAAACCCCAGCTATAGGCAACAATATTGATGGCTTCACTGGCATTGCGAGTATAAACAATTTCATTGCGACTACGCGCGTTAATAAATGTAGCGATTTTATCCCTAGCGCCTTCATAAGCATCTGTCGCCCTTCCACTGAGGCTGTGGGCGCCACGATGCACATTGGCGTTATCATGCTGATAATAATGAGTGAGTGCCTCGATTACTGCTAATGGTTTTTGGGAGGTGGCGGCGCTATCGAAATAAATTAATGGTTTGCCGTTAATTTCTTGGTCTAAAATGGGAAAGTCTTTTCTAATTTCTCTGGCAATACTTCTCGGCGCGGTGATAGTCATAAGTTATGTTTGCAAGTACCATACAATTATTTATCTTTATTCTACCGTAAATTTTTCTAGACTTTTTCTCTCGCAAAGGCGCAGAGGCGCTAAGGATATTTTAAGTTATATAATTTTGTTATTATGTGGGGGAGATAAAGATACTCAAAAAAAGATATTTTATTAGCAAGGGAGTATTGGTATGACTACCGAAATCGCTAACATGACTAAATGTGATCTTTGGCTTGACTCTTTGATAGAATCTTTGGCAGATTCGGAATATGCTGCTGAATATTTAACTACTATATTAGAAAATGACCCTGAAGGTGATCAGATTTTAATGACTACTTTATCTGATATTATTCAAGCACGAAAAAACAATAATTGTTTATCTCAATCGGCTGATGAATATTATCAAAAACTTGAGGAAGTTTTAACGAAAAATGAAGAAAAATCCATTTATTTATTTCTAAAGTTATTGAAGGCTTTAAATTTTAAAATTATCGCAGTAAACTGAAATAGGTCATGATGGAATTTTTGTGATTAACTCCTATCAAGTAATTAATATTATTCATTCTATAGCACTCCTCAATAATTTGTAGCAGATCAATTATTATCAAAAAATATTGAAAGTATTACCCTGTTGCCTATTACTTTTTTCACTAACTTAATTGCCATAACTTATTTAGTATTGTTATATGACTAATAACTCTGATAATAACCCAGCGCCCTCCACCCAGCGCCCTTCCTCTCTCAAATTATTAATCTATTTATTACTTTTAATTTCGGCGGGAAGTTTGAGTTATGGTTGGTATTTTTTAACGCAAAAATTAGTCCCTTTAATTGAATCTCCTGTTAGTAATTTTTTAAATAGAGATGTTGATTTAGGTGATGTTAAAGCAGTTGGTTTCAATTCTATTAAAATTGGCAAAAGTAGCATTAACAGTGATAAGAATAATTTAGATTATGTAACAACCGATGAAGTTGAAATTAGTGTCAATCCTTTGCAATTATTAAATAGAAAAATAGAATTAACTATTAATTTAATTGATGCTAATGGTTATTTAGAAAAAGATTTAGAGAATCAATGGGTAGAGTTGAATCTTAGTCGAGGGGAAAGAAAACCTTTCTATGGCTTTAACTTTGCCGTAGATAAAATAACAGTTAATCAAGGTTATTTAACATTAGAAAATCAAGTCAAAGATGAAGAATTACCCTTACTATTAAAAATAGATCAAGGGATAATAACATTCAACAGTAATCAAAATAAATATAACTTTTTTGCCCAAAGTTCAACAGGGGGAAAAATACAATTTGAAGCCTTACAGAATAATCAAGAAAATAAATGGTTGTTAGACATAAAAGGCAAGGAATTATTAACAGATGAAATTTATTATTTTGTGGATTTACCTATTGATGCAGAAGCTGGAAAAGTTAACGGTGATATTCAACTGGTTTTTGAAAATTCTCTTCTTGAAAATTACAATGGCAACCTTGATGTAAGTGCCGTTAATGTTAATATTCCTAATCTTCCTCAACCTCTTACTAATAGTAACGGTAAAATTATTTTGCGTAATCGTGCCGTTGAAATTGAGAAAGTTAATACTAATTTAGGGGAAATTAATGGGGATGTGACGGGGATAATTGACGACACAAATCAACTTAATTTACAGGTTAACACCGATAGTGTTGCCGTGGGGAGGGCGCTGGAATCCCTTAACCTTCCCCCCCTTCCTTTTGCCGTGACAGGAGAAATTATCGGCAACCTTGACATTAAAGGTAGTTTAACACAACCAGAAATTATCACCAATATCAGCGCCCTCCGCCCTATCAATTTTCTTAATACGGATTTTACAGAAAGTCAAGCAAATTTTACAATTATTAATAATGATTTGATGTTGGAAAATTTCACCTTGAAAACCAAAGCAGGGGGAGAGATAAAGGGAGAGGGGGAAGTTAGTTTGGCGAAAGAAGAAACAGATTTTGCCGTGACAGGAGAGGTAACGGGGATTGATTTAAGGAAATTTACTGAAAATTTGACAACAAGCGCCCTCCCCCTTAGTTTAAAATTAGTGAGAGGAGAATATAAGGTAACAGGATTTTGGCAAAATTTCTCAGCGACACAATGGCAAGGAAAAGGAGAAGTTAATCTTAACGGCGGTAGGGTAATAGTTAATGATTTGGCTTACAACCAAAATAATTATCAAGGGGATTTACAACTCATTGATATTCCTTTGGATACCATTAATATTTGTGAAACGGTGGAATGCGCTGACGGTAAATTGCAGGGAGATTTACAGTTAACGGGAGATAGTCAAAATATTTCTTTGTCGGGAGATATTAATGTCAACGGCGCTAGTAATTTCAATGGCGCGAGGATAATAGTTAATGATTTCACTTACAACCAAAATAATTATCAAGGGGATTTACAACTCATTGATATTCCTTTGGATACCATTAATATTTGTGAAACGGTGGAATGCGCTGACGGTAAATTGCAGGGAGATTTACAGTTAACGGGAGACAGTAATAATATTTCTTTGGCAGGGATTGATTTAACAGGAAATTTTAGTTTTCCCCTCGCTGATACGATTATTAATTTAAACAACACTCAATTAACACAAGGGGAATGGCAAACCGAGTTAAACGCCGTTAATCTCGACTTGGGTAGTTTAGGGGAGAGTATTGATAATTTTAACTTTCCTTTGCAGACAGGAAAATTTGACACGAATTTGACAGTAAGAGGGAATATTAATAATTTTTCTGCGGTGGAAGTAAACGGAGAAGGAAAAGTTAATCTTCCTGAAGGGATGTTAACAGTAGAGAGAATTTCCCTTGATAGAAATAATAACTTTAGCAGTGACATCAGCGCCCTTCACCTTAACCTTGACAATTGGGGTGATTTAGGCAAAACATCAGGAAAAGTTACTGTCACGGGTAACTTAAATAATTTCTCGGTGGATACGATTGATGTGGCAGGTAATTTGACATTTGAAAAAGGGATTAATGTAATTAAGCAACCAGTTAACGCTGACTTTGTTTTAAATGACGGCAAAATTTTTGTAAAAAAAGCCACCAGTGAGGATATATCAGCGCGAGGGGTAATTAATTATGACTTTGACGAGGGAAGTATTCAGGATTGGGATTTATTTATCACTGCTTCTGGTATTGATGTAGAAACTTTACCGTTACCGAATAGTTTGCAAGGCATTGACTATCAAGGGAAATTGAATGTAGAAGGAAATTTAACAGGCAATCTTCAGCAACCACTATTTAAAGGAGATGTTACTGTCAATAAATTTAGTTTGGGAGATTTAGCTTTTAATAATTTGGGAGGGAATGTCTCTGTAGAGAGTTTAGATGCCATTAGATTTTCTCTTTTCGATGTTACTAATAAGAATAATCGATTAACTGGGGTGATGGGCGCCGGATTTTTACCGCAGGAATTTAATTTACAAGTTGACGGCGCGGAAATTACTGGGGTTAATCGTCAAGATACCTTAGCTATCAATATCAGTAATTTTTCCGTCACTCCTTTAACAAAATCCTTACTTCCCTTTCTCACTGACAATGAGTATGTTAATTATCTTGATGGGAAATTATCGGCAGATATTAACGTCAATTTAGCTAACTTTGATTTTGTGACTAATAATGTAGTTATTGCTAAGGCGCAGATTAATAATTTTATCAGTGATAAGTTAACCGCGCAGGTGGTGAAAAAAGACGACAAAATTTTGATTGACACTGGTGAGTTAGTCAAAGGAGAGAATAAATATAATTTTCAAGCCACTATTTTACCTTTTGGTGATAATCCAGAAATAGAAGCCGAGATGATGGTTAGTAATGGGGATATACAAACATTGTTGACGGGCGCTGGTATTTATAATATTAATGATATATTCCAAGATTCTCCCTCTCTTCGTCTTTGTCAGGCAAAAGATTTATATTCTACTCAAGCTGACTGTCTTTCTGGTAATCCTTCACCTTTAGCTGTTGTTTTTCCTGACACTAACTTATCTACTGATAACTTAACTAATTCTATCGGTAATCAAAATAATCTCTTGTTATCTTTTTCTGAAAACATCTCCATAGATAAGGAAAGGGAAAATCTTTCATCATCACCAGTAGTAAGTCAAGATGAAAATAATCTGTTTTTAGTCAAGGAAGGAAGCGAATCATTATCTAACAACCAAAATATTTCTATAGATAAGGAAAGAGAAAACTTATCTTCCTTACCCGTGACAAGTAAAGCAGATGAATTGACAGAAAATCAAACTAATCTTTCTTTAGCAAGGGAAGGAAGCGAATTATTATCTGATAACCAAAATATTTCTATAGATAAGGAAAGAGAAAACTTATCTTCCTTACCCGTGACAAGTAAAGCAGATGAATTGACAGAAAATCAAACTAATCTTTCTTTAGCAAGGGAAGGAAGCGAATTATTATCTGATAACCAAAATATTTCTATAGATAAGGAAAAAGAAAACTTATCTTCCTTACCCGTGACAAGTAAAGCAGATGAATTAACAGAAA
>JACYMF010000013.1 GCA_015272165.1 Cyanobacterium sp. T60_A2020_053 | reverse complement strand
TATGGGCTGTCGTCTAACGGCGAGTCGGTGAACCAAGAATCCCCCACTATAACCCGTAGGGTTTAGTGGTGGGAGTGTCAAGAATTAACAAGACGAATAGAAAATTCATTTCTGTTTGACCCTGAAAAAGTTGGATTTTTTTTAAGAAAACACTTACCAGCAACTTCCCAATATGAAGATTTCCAAAAAATACCACTATGGCGAATCCAAGTATTGGATAATCTTATTTATTGTGCTAAGAGCAATGTTATAACCGTTGTACCTATGACAAAGGCACAACAGCCTAAGTTTGTAGTAATGGCTTTAGCTTTTATCTTATTTATGATATAGTTTTAACGGTTAAGTGCGAACGAAAAATTAGTATTTTAAGTTTTATTATGGGTAATGTCAGTTATTGAAAAAGAAAATCAAGAATTACCGATGAGGTATAGTAAAGCCATCCTGACAGCTACACCACTGGTAACTTGTTGAGAAATTAAGCTAAATTGAGGATCATCCATTAATTCTGAACTAATTTCCACCCCTCGATTAACTGGGCCCGGGTGCAATATTTTTACATCTGGTTTACATAAGGATAATTTCTCGGCGGTAATACCAAATAGGTGATGGTATTCTCTCAAACTGGGTAATAAATAATTACTCATGCGCTCTTTTTGCAGTCTTAATGTCATTACAAAATCAGCATCTTTTAAAGCTGGAGATAATTCCCAGTGAATAAATAAACGATCTTGACATTCAGCCTTGACAGTTTGAGCGAATAATGCTGGTAATAGGGTGGGGGGCGCTGCTAAATGGAGGAGGGCGCCCGCCGCCAGTAAGCTATAAAGATTGGAGCGCGCTACCCTTGAATGAAGAATATCACCCACAATAGCAATTTTTTTCCCTGCTAAAAGTTCAATGTGAGGGTTTTTTTCATCTAGTAAACTACAAATGGTAAATAAATCTAGTAAACCTTGAGAGGGGTGTTGGTGCAAACCATCCCCTGCATTAAAAATACTTACCCCTGTGTCTAGTCGATCCATTTCCTGTGCAATATTTAACGGTACACCAGAGTGACTATGACGTATTACCATAATATCAGCGCCCATCGCCAAATATGTTTTTGCTGTGTCGAGAATCGTTTCACCCTTTGTTAAGGATGAACTACCCGGTGCAAAATTGAGAATATCTGCTGAAAGTCTTTTGGCTGCCAGTTCAAAACTACTACGAGTGCGAGTAGAAGGTTCAAAAAACATATTAGCCACCACTCTACCCTGTAAGGCGGCAACTTTTTTTGTTCTACTTTTCAACACATCCTGAAAACTAGAAGCAGTGCTTAAAACGGTGTTGTATTCTTCGATGGTAAAATCGTCTAAGGAGATGATATGCCTTTTCTGCCAAGCAGTGGTAACGGTCATGGGCGCTGTATTTTTCGCTTTTACTCACAAGATTATATACTATTTTAAGCATCGTATTTAAAATTTAATATGAGTATCGGATTAGCATTACATACCAGTAGCGGAGAGTTAGGGCTAAGTTTAAGAGATAAAGAGGGAAAAATTAAATTTTCGTCTTGGGATTTAGGCAGAACTTTAGGACAGTATTTACAAGAAAAATTAGCATTATTTATTAATCCTTTAAAATGGCATGATTTAGAGTTTATAGCAGTAGCTATAGGACCGGGAAGTTATACCAGCGCCCGTATTGGTGTAGTTACAGCTAGGACTTTAGCTCAACAGTTAAATATACCTCTCTATGGCATTTCAACCTTAGAAACTTTGGCTTGGCATGAAGCACAAAAAACTCATCGAGAGATTTTTTTAACTACCATGAAAGCTAATCAAAAACAAGTCTATGGAAGCATTTATCAAGTAAATTTAAGAGATAAAACTATAGTAAATATATTGCCAAATCAATTATTTGATAATGAAAAATGGACAGAAATATGTGATAAATATCAAAGCCAATACTTAGAAAATTCCTCATTAATTATTGCTCCTGATGATTTAGGAAATAATGCCCCAGATTTATTAGCAATAGCTGAGTTAAAATGGCATCAAGAAGTTAAAAATCAGCATTTTTCAACATGGGAAAATGTTTTTCCCTATTACGGTTAGTATTTATGTCTCGCAAAGACGCAGAGGCGCAAAGGTTTTAATAAGGTTAGTCATTCTTAAAAATAGCTCAAACTATTAACTGTTGCCTTTTGCCTGTTGCCTACCCTAATCAACAATTTACATACTCAAAGTGAGAGAGTCATAATCATTGAGTTAGAATAAGAAAAAAGTGTAATGATAAGCTACTATGACTCAGACTATCGACAAGTATCAAGCAATTCTAGCGCCCGTCACCAATAATAACCAAATTGAAAATAATTTCTTAGGTGATTTTTTTCAGGAAACATTCGCACTCACAACACGTCTTTTTATTCAGTTGAAACGACGCCCTTCTACCCTCGTAGCAGGAGTAATTCAACCTTTTATGTGGTTAATTTTGTTCGGTGCTTTATTCTATAATGCACCTCAAAGTTTATTTGGTGAAGGGTTTAGTTATGGTAAATTTTTAGCTCCCGGTATCATTGTTTTTACTGCTTTCTCGGGTGCTTTAAATGCTGGTTTACCTATTATGTTTGATCGTGAATTTGGTTTCTTAAATCGTCTTTTAGTTGCCCCTCTTTCTACTCGTTTTTCTATTGTTATGGCTTCGACTATTTATATTATTAGTCTTAGTTTAATTCAAACGATAGTGATTATCACTGCGAGTAGTTTTACGGGCGCTGGATTACCTAATTTAACAGGATTATTGGCAATTATATTAATTACTTTCCTAATTGTTTTAGGAGTAACAGGATTAAGTCTAGGTTTAGCATTTGCTTTACCCGGACATATCGAATTATTAGCTGTTATATTTGTTATTAATTTGCCATTATTATTTGCTAGTACCGCCTTAGCACCGATGAATTTTATGGCAAACTGGTTACAAGTTATTGCTAGTTTAAATCCTCTTACTTATGCCATTGAGCCAATTCGTTATATTTATCAAAATGATGTTTGGAATTTGAGTAGTGTTGTGGTTAATACTCCTTGGACAGATTTAAGTTTTAGTACAGTTTTAATAATTTTAACAGTTATTGATGGATTAATTTTATTTACCATTAAACCTCTGTTAAGTCGCCGTTTTGCTTAAAAAAATTATTTAGTTTCTAACCAATTTCATTAAGATTATGTATCTATTTACTATGCAAAAATATAAATTGATTTCTCTTGTACTCAGTTCTAGTTTTCTGCTTTTAATTACTCCAAAAATAGAAGCTCAAACCAATAATTCTAGTGGAAATAATCCTTTTCAAAATAATGAACAAAATTCTCTCTACGGAGATAGCTTTAATCCCATGGATTTAATTCATAATGCGAATCGTATCAATCGCCTTAATTCTGCCGATTTTGTTAATAACTCTGACCGTAAAATTGATCAAGAAGCCCAAAATTTTCGACAACAACAACAGCAAAGAATCCTCGAAATGCGCCAACAAAAACAAACGGAAGAAGAAATTAATTAGTTTTTATTTACTCTCAATTAAATAACTAACTATACCCCTCTCCAATACTGAGAGGGTAAAATTCTTCAAATAATGATACATTTACAACTCAATAAAACTATCTTGTTATTAGTAATTATATTGACACTATTCTCAAAAGAGAAAATTATCATTTATAACAAACAGTAATAATTTTCTTTGTCCCTTTTTTTTGGAGAATTACAAAAATATTCCTCTAAATCTCGACTAAACAAATATGAAAAAATTTAACGACTCTATTGTAATTGGCATAACGGGAGGAATCGCTACTGGAAAAACTACTGTTACCCATTATTTAGCGGAAAAATATCAATTTCCTGTAATTGATGCTGATATTTTAGCTAGAGAGGCGGTGGCAATTAATACCCCCATTTATGATTTAATTATGATGCGTTATGGTGATCAAATTAGTTTTGATAATGGTCATTTAAACCGTCAAAAATTGGGAGAAATCATCTTTAATAATCAGCAAGAAAAAATCTGGTTAGAATCACTAATACATCCTTTTGTTTATAAAAAGATTACAGAAAAAATTAGTAGTTTACCCAGTTCGATCATAATTCTTTCAGTGCCGTTACTTTTTGAAGCTAATATGGCTGATTTAACTTCAGTAATTTGGGTAGTTTATTGTGATTTATCACAGCAGTTAATAAGGTTACAAACTCGCAATAACTTGGATCGGCGAGGGGCGCTAATGCGTATTAATAGTCAAATGTCTTTGTCTGAAAAAGTGAAAAAAGGTGATTTTATTTTAAATAATAATGGTAATAAAGAGCAACTTTATCGACAAATTGATCAAGAAATATCAACAATAATTTAAAGAGTATTTATTACAGCAGTTTTCATTTCCTTCAACCAGACTTTGGATTATTACAAATATTCTTTTTGTGCCTTTGCGAGAAACAAAAAATGTGGTTTACTCATTTGAAATGCACTGTATTTAACTAAAACTATATTTTAAGTGATTGCACAAAATTCATTGTATGTAGGCAAGGGGTTTAAACCCCTTATTATAGTCATTTTAAATAGAAATTAAATTTTTAATAATTTCAACAATTTTTTTACTCGCATTATTGTGACTTTGAAACGGTTGTAAATCTTTTTTTATCTGTTCTAGTTTATGAGGATTTTCATAATAATCAATAATTAAATTAACAATATTTTCTACTTTTAAATATCCCATTAACTCAGGGATAATTTCACGTTTTGCCCAAATATTAGGCCAAGCATAAAGGCGATTTGTGCGACGGGTATATACTATCACAAACCAGTTAATTAACTTGGCAAAAACACTGCCAATTACTGGTAAATTAGCCATTAATCCTAATAAACCATCCCAAGATTTCATGGCATCTAATTGAAAAATAGGCAGTAACACTACCATAGGTACCACTAAAGATGCCAATTGGGCGGTATTAGCGCCCACCGTCGTTACACAAATATCACACTGTTTTAACTCATCGTAACAGGGAAATTTGCTAATTAAACGAATTTTATACTGATTATCTATTAATAAATATTCTTGATTATTTTCGGCTATTAATTCATAGGAAAAATCACCAAAAAGATGAGCATAAGGATTATTTTCTATGTGAGTATAACTATGTAAAATTTTGCCATTGATGGTGGGCGCTAGGGGAATAATTAACTCAAAATCGGGATTTATTTCCGCAAGACAGCGCCCGATAGCGCCCATCAACGGCATCCCCTGAGTCAATTTACTAGGTTTTGAACCGGGCAAAAAACCAATGCGAAAAGTAGATTTAGGGATAACATCGATGGGAGGTACATCTAACATTAAATCCCCTACCACCGTGCATTTATGTTGAAATTGAGCGGGAATTTTCTGCTTAACTCGTTCATTCATCACCGCAAAATGGTCAAGATAACGATACCAGCGCCCTTCCCACTCAGCATAAACCAAACTTTTATAACCTAAACGTTTAGCAATGACAAGAGTAAAAAATTGATCACCCCCCAAAAAAATCACAATGCCCTTGTCACACCAATGCCAATTATCGGGGGTTTTTCCCCAGATCAGAAAAGAGTAAAAATCATCAGCGCCCAGCGCCCGATGCACCCCAGCACATTGTTGCACCATTGTCAACTCCTGCCCCGAACTATTAGGACAAGGGGATAAAATGACCGAAATTCGAGCTTGGGGGAAGGGCGCTGACAGAGAAGCCAGTAAAGGAAAAACCCAAGTGGTAATTTCCCCCGGACCATTAGATAAAATGACAATATCGAAATCAGCCATATATAAATAATTGATAATTGACAATGGATAATTGACAATGAATAATTAATTATTTTTTAGCCACCTCACGGGTGAGAATCTCCAAAGCCTTGCGGAATTGAGCATCATCAATAGTACCAACTTTTTGACGATCATTCATCAAAACTTCCTTCTCCGCCTCACTCATCTCATACACCTCATCAGGAGTAATGCCCTCCTTATTAATATCTCGACCATCAGGAGTTAAATATTTAGCAATAGTTACCGCCAAACCAGAACCATCACCCAAACCACGCACCGATTGCACCAAACCCTTACCAAAAGTTTGAGTACCAACAATGATAGCCCGTTCATGATCCTGTAGCGCCCCTGACAAAATTTCACTAGCACTAGCTGAACCACCATCCACCAACACCACCAAAGGTTTATCAGTAAGGGCAGAACCATTGGCACGGTGAGCATCCACTTCCCCCACTCGATCCACCGTCGTCACAATGCGACCGCTATCAATCCACATGCGAGAAATTTCCACACTAGAATAAAGCAAACCTCCCGGATTAGAGCGTAAATCAAGAATATAACCGCTAACATTTTCCTTTTCAGCCATAGTAATTGCTTCGCGCATTTCCTTCCCTGCATTACTACTAAACTGCACCAAACGAATATAACCCACCTTACCCAAACTAGGATTATCAATAACTCTCGCCTTAACGGGGTGAATCTCAATGGTGGCACGGGTGAGGGTAAACTCCATCTCTTTGCCTTCTCTCTCAATGGTTAAAACCACATCCGTGCCGGGTTTGCCACGAATCAAAGACACCGCATCATTTAAGTCCATTCCTTCGGTGCTTTTACCGTCAATTTTCAAAATAACATCTTGGGCAATAATTCCCGCTTCAAAAGCCGGAGTATCTTCAATAGGAGAAATAACCACAATATTTTTAGTTTCTTCCTCTTGGGTGATTTGAATACCTACCCCAGTCAACTCCCCAGAAGTATCAATTTGCATATTCTTAAATTCTTCGGGAGTCATAAAACGAGTGTAAGGGTCTTCTAGCCTTTTCAGCATTTCTCTCACTGCTTCATAGGCTTGATCTTGATCGCTATATTCTTTCTCTAAAAACTCGGTTCTGATACCACGCCAATCCTGACCATTAAAAGTTGCATCCACAAAGCTACGATTAATAACTTGCCAAACTTCATCGATGATTTCTTTAGGACTATCTTGGACAAATGCCTGAGTTTGGGAATAGTGTAACCCGATACCCGTCATTGCTACGCTGGAAACTGTTAAAGCTGTTGCCCCTAAAATTAATCCTTGTTTGGTAATGCTCATATTATCCAAATTTTTTGCTAAACTGACTGATACTCTGGGAATAATTATGGTTGCAAATGTTCCTGATCAGAGTTATTTGTATTTTCTGATGGTAACATATTTGATCATGAGAATTCCCTGAAAAAATAAGGAATATAGTATTTCACATTCCTATAAATCTCTTAATCCAATTAGAAACTGCCGAATTTTTTTTGTGAAGAGGGGAAAACGGGAAAAATGAAGGGGGAAAATTCTTAGAATGGGATCAAGTGTTTATTTGTCGGTGGGTATTTCCTATAATCCTATTTGTGAGTAAAATTAGCCAAAAATGCGCACTTTTTGAATAGTGTAGTGTACCTTAAACCTTTATTTTTTAAGTCTTCTGACTAATTTAACATATCCTCATTCGTCTTACAAAGCACCAAGAGAAACAGGAACAAAATCTCCATAAATAGTTAAAGCTAATAGTAGTGGTTCACCTTCAGGAATTAATTTTCCAGTTAATACGCAACTTTCATCTTTTCTAGCTACGGCATCGAAAGTAACACGAATATCACCCACCGCAAAATTTGGTCGATATTCTCCTGATTTTTGTTGTACATAGTTCCATAAGATGTCCCGAATTAAAGTTTGATAACCTTGACTTCCCGATAAAGATTTCAAGCTATCTTTCAGGGTTTTCTCTAATCTGATACTCGTTACTTCCATTTGAGTTGTTGAAGCCTTATTTGTAGAACGCATGATAATAAATAGTCTTTATTGAGATTATTTTTGGGTAAGACTAGAGTAGTATATTATTATTTTTTTGGCTACTAATTTTCATAAAAATTTACAAATCTTTAATAATTTTATTTGCTTTCATTGGCAAGGTTTTCCTAACTCCGTATTTGATTTTATAGCTAACTGAATTTATGAATATTAAAAAAGTATTAAAAAATATATTGTGAATTTACTTACAAACATAATACATTTTTTTAGAATTTAATTATAATTTGTTTAACTAGAAAATTTTAGGATAATTATTGATGATTTACCTCAGATGAAAGTTTGTAATTACAAGACTTTACGCTCTTCATTGTCATAAAGTTAATTATTTTTTCTCCAGTTAATTGAGGGCAGGTATAATGAAAAAAATGACCACCTTTCGCAACTACAAATAGTTCATCTTCAGATTTTAAATAAGGTTGCCATTGTGCTAACAGCGCCCGTGACACAACCAAGTCATCTTCACTACCACATACCATCATGGGGTTAGTAATTCCACCTTTGAGTATTTCCTTTTCCTCATAAATAGAATGGGGAGATATGGTATATAAAAGCGCTTTATCTAGTAAATTAACAAAAGCTCTTTGATAATAATGATTTTGATAATTAAAAAGGCATTTTGCTACTTTTGCTAGTGCTACTTCTCGACTACAGGGTAAATTTTTTCTGATTTGATAATAATAATTAACCCAATCAACTTCAGGATTAACTCCTACCCCCAAAAGGGTTAAAGATTTTACTAATTCAGGGTATTGACGACTTAGTAATAATCCTAGTAAACCATCGGTACTATGTCCAACCAAGTGGACAGGTTTTTTGATTACTATAATATATTCTCGCAATAATTCCACGGCAGTGTGGAGGGCGCTGTTTTCATCAGGAGTAATATCATACTCCCAATGTCCAATACTGACGTGATTAGAAAGATATTTAATAATAGGTAGGTTAAAACGTCTTAAATAAGGATTAGTGTTTAACCATAAAACATCAGGATTTTTGAACATCTTTTGCAACTATTTTAATAATAAATGAATAAGCTCTAAGCAAAATCTTATCACCTAGCCCAACATAACTAAGGAATTTTATTGCTAATTATTTCTATTTAGTTGAATACAGCTTAACCCAAATTTTCACTTAATGCAAGTAATTATCATTAAAAAATATAAAGTTGTCGGTCTAATAGTGCCAAAAATAGGGATTATAGAGAATTGGAGTGGATAAAGTAATAAGTTTGAGGCAAATAAAATAAGTAATATGACACAAATCAAAGATATTGGGGAGCATCAATTACTAAAAACTATTAAAAAGTATTGTAATCAGGATATAGTGGGAGATGACGGCGCCCTCCTCCCCGTGAAAAGTGACCAAAACTTAGTTATTACCACTGATATGCTAGTGGAAGAAGTACATTTTAACCAGCGCACTTCACCGCCGTATATGGTGGGTTGGCGTAGCGTTACAGCGAATCTTTCTGATTTAGCCGCCATGGGCGCCCTTCCCGTCGGTATTACCGTTGCCCTTTCTTTGCCACCTACCACCCCCCTGCATTGGGTAGAATCTTTTTATCAGGGCATGAAAGCCTGTTTAGATCAATTTAATACGCCTATTATCGGCGGAGATTTAACTGGCGGTAGTCATAAAGTGATTGCCATTACCGCCTTTGGGCAAGTTAAACCCCATCAGATTATCGCCCGTAATCAAGCAAAGCCGGGGGATTTGATCGCGGTGACGGGCGCCCATGGTTTGGCGCGCGCTGGGTTAGACATTCTCCTTTATCCCGAAAAATATCCACATATTGACAGCAAAATCAAAGAAAAACTAATCCTTGCCCATCAACAACCCCAACCAAGATTAGATATTACTAAAATACTACAGCAATACCAAAAATCTCCCATCGCTGGAATGGATAGTAGTGATGGTTTAGCCGATGCCATCATCCAAATCTGTCAACAAAGCCAAGTGGGGGCGCAAATAAAACGTCATTTAATTCCTCCTAGCCCTGAAATTTTCCACATAACCGATGAAGAAACTGCTTGGCAATGGATACTATACGGTGGGGAAGACTTTGAATTAATTATTTGTATTTCTCCCTCACTCTATGACCAATTTACATCAGAAATTAATAAACAAATAACTATCATCGGTGAAATTACTGAGAAAAAAGAAATTTGTTTAATTAGTCCACTCAATAATTACCCCAAACTTTTCCTAAATCAAACAAAAACCTTTAACCATTTTTAGGTATAATGAATCAAGTCTAAGATTTATCGTTAATCTGCTCTTTTTATCAATTATAGTTAATCACATCATGATTAAAATATTAGTAGTTGATGACAGTCACGCTCCTAGGGAGATGATCTGTGATACACTCAAAAAGTTTAATATTCAAGTCACAGAAGCGGTAAATGGGTTAGAAGCAGCCAAAATTTTAGCAACCGAAAAATTTAACTTGGTTATTACCGATGTAGTCATGCCAGAAATGAATGGCTATGAGTTATGTCGTTGGATTAAGGAAAATCCCGGCACGGAAAAATTGCCCGTCATATTTTGCTCTACTAAAAATCAAGAATTTGACATTCATTGGGCAACAAGGCAGGGAGGTGATGCTTACATTGTTAAAGAAGATTTTATGAAAGATAAAATGGAATTACTCAAAACCATTAAATACTTACTTAAACATAAAAAATAGCATATTTTGGACAATGGACAATTGACAATTATGATGTTTTGCCAAAGTATCTAAATTATCTCATAACTTGGGGTCTGCTGAATAAATCAAAACCCTTGTTAAATAAAGGTTTAAAGTCTATTCTACATAACAAAAAGTGTCATAAATTGACTTTTTTCTCCAAAAATACTGTATTTCCTTCTTCCCAATCAAAAATTGTTGATACAAATGAGTAATTTATGAAAAATAAATATTTGGCTTAACTCTTTAATTTATAACCATTTCACCTGACACCTGAAGCCTGACACCTCCCCTCACTTGTCATTTTTATTAACAAGGGGTTTAAACCCCTTGCTTTATATCGAAAATTAAAATTAAGATAAAGCCTCAATTAATTTATCTTTAGCAGTAGTTAAAGCCTCATCAATTTTACTAGCATCTTTTCCACCAGCTTGGGCTAAATTCGGGCGCCCTCCACCGCCACCGCCACAAATTCGAGCAATTTCACCGATAAATTTCCCAGCTTGAAGTTTTTTCTCTTTATAAATTACTTCACTAAAAGAGGCAACAAAACTAACTTTTCCAGCTTCAGGAATGGAAGCTAAAATCACCGCACTATTACCTAATTTTTGTTGTAATTTTTCTCCAGCAGTTTGCAAAGATTTAGCATCCAAATTACCAAGATTTGCCACTAAAATCTTAAATTCTCCCACCGTTTGCGCTTCATTAATTAAACTATCCGACTTTAATAAAGCCAATTCTTGTTTAAGATTTTCTAACTCTTTTTGAGTCGCTTTTAACTCACTTTGTAGATTAGAAAAACGCTCAGGAATTTCCTCCGGTTTAGCCTTCAATTTATCAGCTAATTCCTTAACCACGTCATCCCTTACTTTAAGGTATTCTAAAACAGAAGCGCCCGCCACCGCTTCAATGCGCCTTACCCCTGCGGAAATACCCGTTTCAGAAACAATTTTAAATAATCCGATTTCGGCAGTATTATTAACATGAGTGCCACCGCATAACTCCATAGAAACGCTAGGAATATCAATAACGCGCACTTCGGCGCCGTATTTTTCCCCAAACATGGCAGTAGCGCCCCTCGCCTTAGCATCTGCTAATGACATAATATCAATAACGGTGGAGTGCGCTTCGGCAATCCAAGTATTAATTAAATCTTCCACCTGCTGTAACTGCGGTTTAGTAGGAGGCTGAGGGCAATTAAAATCAAAACGTAACTTATCAAAGGATACCAAAGAACCAGCCTGAGAGATACTGTCATCGATAACTTTTTTCAAAGCCGACTGCAATAAATGGGTAGCCGTGTGATTTGCCTTAACACGATTACGACAGGCTTTGTCGATGGTGGCGCGCAATTTTTGTCCTACCGTGACAATTCCCCGTTCTACCGTGCCATAATGAATAAAAAACCCTGATTCTTTCTGCACATCATTAATGGCAATCAATACATCCTCTCCAGCCAGATAACCTTTATCGCCAATTTGCCCCCCAGATTCAGCATAAAAAGGGGTTTTATTTAAGATTAACTGAATTTCAGCGCCCGTCACCGCTTTTTCTACCGACTTGCCTTCTACCAATAACGCCTCTACATGACTGATTAATTGATATTCACTGTAACCAAGAAATTCCGTCGGGTGTAAATGTTCAGCTAGTTGATCTATACTACCTTGCACGGTTAAATCAATGGTGGAGTGCGCTGATTGAGAGCGTAATTTTTGAGTTTCCATTTCCGCTTCAAACCCTTCAATATCAACAGTTAAACCCTCTTCCTCCGCAATTTCTTGGGTTAACTCAAGGGGAAAACCAAAGGTATCATAAAGGGTAAAAGCATCCACTCCCGAAATTTCTGTTTTTTGCGACTGTTTGAGTTTCAAAATCACATCCTCAAGGAGTTTTTCACCCCTTTCCAAAGTCGCTAAAAAGGCGCTTTCTTCCCGTTGCAACTCTGCTTTAATAGCTTTTTCCCTTTCTCTAGTATTGCTGTAAACCCCTTCTAATAGCTGTATAGCGGTTTCTGCCACCTCAGCGATAAAATTTCCTTCAATGCCAATTAAGCGCCCGTGACGCACCACACGACGGATTAGACGGCGCAAAATATACCCCCTACCCATATTCGATGCGGAAATACCGTCAGCAATCATTTGTACTACAGAACGCACATGATCACCGATGACTTTTAATGATACTTTAGTTTTAGCATCGGCTTGGTGGTAGTCAATTTTTGCCAACTGGGAAGCAGTTTTGATGATAGGGAAAATCAAATCAGTTTCGTAGTTATTCGGCACTTGTTGCAGAATTTGCGCCATTCTTTCTAAACCCATACCAGTATCGATGTTTTGCTTGGTGAGGGGCGCTAGATTGCCTTCCGCATCTCGGTTATACTGCATGAAAACCAAGTTATAAAACTCGATAAAACGGCTATCATCTTCTAAATCGATATGATCATCACCCAATTCGGGCTTAAAATCGTAGTATAACTCAGAACAAGGACCACAAGGTCCTGTAGCGCCCGATTTCCAGAAATTATCTTCTTCTCCCATGGGGATAATGCGTTTTTCGGGGATTCCCACCTCATCACGCCAAATGGCAAAGGCTTCGTCATCTTCATGAAACACACTAACAACGATTCTCTCCGGCGGTAATTGAAAGACTTTCGTTGACAATTCCCATCCCCAAGCGATGGCTTGTGATTTGAAGTAATCACCAAAACTGAAGTTACCCAACATTTCAAAAAAGGTGTGATGGCGCGCTGTGCGTCCCACATTTTCTATATCATTGGTACGAATACATTTTTGTGAGGTAGTAGCGCGAGGATATTCTGCTTGTCGTTGCCCCAAAAAAATTGGTTTAAATGGTAACATTCCAGCTATGGTTAATAATACCGTAGGGTCTTCTGGAATGAGGGGGGCGCTGGGTAGTATTTGATGTTGTTTTGCTTCAAAAAATTGTAAAAATTTCTCTCTGATTTCGTTGCCAGTCAAGCTAGGAGGGATATTAGTCATAGCAATTTATGTATATCGGTACATATCCTATTATTGCTGATTTTTGTTGCTATCATAAGATTTAAGAGTTAATCGATAACTAAAATATGATGATTAATGCCTAAAAAAATTCGAGAATTAAAAAGTTTACTAAAAAAAGCTGGTTTTGTGTATCGTACAGCTAAAGGTAGTCATACTCGTTGGTATCATGAACTATTACCGGAAGACCCAATTACTATATCAGGTAGTGATGGTGATGATGCTCAAAAATATTTGGAAAAACAAATTAATCAAAAGTTAGATAAATTAAAAAGAATAAAAGAGGGTAAGTAATTATGAGTAAATTTAATTATACTATCACTATTCAATGGAGCGATGAAGATAACTGTTTTGTAGTATTTCTACCTGATTTTAAAAATGAAATGCAACCCATTACTCACGGTGAAACCTATGAAGAAGCCTTAAAAAATGGGCAGGAAGTTTTAGAGTTAATCATCGAAGATTATCAAGAAGATGGTAAAGATTTACCCCAACCTAAAACCTTTGTTTTTGCGTAAAGTTTATTATGAGTAATCATTTTCACGATTCAAAAACTACGATCATTATAGCCACTATTTCTGTGATTGGTACGGTTGTGGCTACTTTGGGAAATAAATGCGCTAATTTTTAACTGGCAACATATCTTTCCTTCAAATAATGTCTCTTACTCTAATCAAACATCAATATCTGAAAAATTAACTAAATTAAGCTGATTTTAGTTTTTATGATAAAAACTAAAAATTTATAAATCATGAAGATGCAATGAAAGTTAAACGAAATCAATCAGAAGGATGGATAACTAATTAGCAAATATTGAATTACTATTCAATGGGTGATGAAGATAATTGTTTTATATTGTAGTTTTTTGCCCGAATTGAGGAAAAATGTTATGCAACAAGGTGCTATTATATGAATTGGACTTATTGAGAAATCAATGGGACAAAATATAATAAAATTCTTACTTTAGCCATATAGGCATGGTTTGGTTACAAAAATTTTTTACAAAGGGAAGTAGCGATAATAATTCGGGCGCTACAGACTATCACAGAGATTGGGTATCGTTAGATACAGAACGTTTTGGCAATGCTAAAATATTTTTTAGTACCCAAGAAGAAATCGATTTGTATGAATTAGAGGAACTTTGCGACTCCGTGGGATGGGCAAGAAGACCTTTACGAAAGGTGCGGAAGGCGCTGGAACATAGTTATCTAGTGGTATCTGCATGGGAAATGAAAGGTAATCGTAAAGTATTGATTGGTTTTGCCCGTGCGACCTCTGATCATGCTTTTAATGCTACTGTCTGGGATGTAGTGATTCATCCGCGCTTCCAAAATAAGGGTTTGGGTAAAACTTTGATGAAATATATGATTCAAAAGTTGCGTAGTGATGATATTAGTAATGTTACTTTGTTTGCTGATCCTCAAGTGGTGGAATTTTATCGCCGTTTAGGTTTTATACTTGATCCTGAAGGGATTAAGGGTATGTTTTGGTATCCTGACTAAATTACTTTTTTTGTTTGAATTTAGTGTTACTTTCTTTGGGGAAATTTTCTAGTAATGGCATTACTTAAAATCAAATATTTTTTATTTTTATTATTGTCTTTGATTACTGTCATTAATGAAAATATTTCTTCAGTTCAAGCCAATGAAATAGAAGAGGAAAAACTATTTCAAATTAAAGCTAATTTAGTGATTGATCAACTGGCGGAAACTACTAAGATACCCAGTGAAGGAGATGTAGAAAAATATGCTTTTCCGATTATAACTGCCCGTTTAGAAAAAAATATTGATCTTGATTGGAGTGCCAAACAATTGCAACGTTTAACCCAGCGCCCTCCAGACAGTTTTTATCTTAAAGGCTCTTTCCCAATTTTTACTCGAATAAATAAAGAATAATATTTATATTTTAAAAAATTATCGCTAATCATTATACTTTAACTAAAATAAAATAAATTTATTGTTTTCTGTGTTAATATTGTGACTTAAATCATAATTTGTGTGACGTAGATCAACATTTTTTAAATTACTATCAATAAAATTAACATTGCTTAAATTCCCATAACAAAATTTAGTACCATAAAAACAACTGATCAATTTTGCTAATTTTAGTAAATAAGTATTTTTAGTATTTTTATTCGTGAAAAGCAAAGTAAATAAACTGCTAATAACGATCAAAATAAAGACAGTTAAAAAAGTTATTAATTGAGCAAAAGCAAAAAAATTAGCAATTCCAAAAGAAATAAAAAAGGATAATGATAGAAATAATAAACAAAATAGGGGAGTAAAAATAAGATTGATACAGGCAAAAGCTAAACTAACTATTATCACAATTATCCCTACAATGAAATGAGTAATACCGCTAATGAAAGCAAGACTCAAGGCAAAAACTATACTCTTACTACCGAGAAAAAAACCGATTCCAGCGCCCGTCAATGTATCACCACGAAAACAAAAACCATCAAGATTAAGATTAGTAAAATCTCTTTCTCCTTGCTGATATTTTTCAATAATTTCCTCTTTATTCATTGTTTTTTGCCTCTTTCCTTTTCTAATATAGCAATACTATTTGATTTGTAAAATAAGATTTCCCTTGAACCTTTTTATTAAAAGAAGAATTAAAGGATGGTTGTTCACGAATCGTTTAGGACTGCTATAACATTATCAAATAATAGAAAAAATCTTCCTTTTCTCCCTTGTTTTCTCTGCAAAACAAATCAATTTTGTACCTAAATTTGCAAAAAACCAGCACCCCAGCGCCCTCCACCATGATAAATTCAGTAAAATTACGGAAAAATATTAAGAGTATAAAAAATAGAATATGAGATATATTGGTTATGGTGAGCGAAGAATGACTTAAAGCCATGAAAAAATTATCTCCTCTGCTATTATCAGCGTTTTTATTGATCTCTGGATGTACCATCGATGACGGCAGCGATGATGTTGTCAATGAATTTCCCCCCGAAAATCCCACACCTTCCGCCGAAATTCCTAACGAAGCCCCTTCTCTGGATATATCTGATGGGGTGGCTAGTGGTTTAATTCCTTCTACAAACCCTCAAACGCGCCTCGCCCAAGTCAATGAGCGTAAAAGTGATCCCTTTTCTTTGTCCACGCCCAGCGTGGTTATTCAATATGTAGAACCTACTTTTGCCAATGGCGCTTCAGCCGACAATGGTGTTACTACGAATGGTAATTTTAATGGTGAAGTAGGCACTGCTGGTAATGGTGGTAATGGTATGACGGGCGCTACAGGCGCTACGGGCGCCGGTAATGGAATGACCGGCGCTGGTAATGGGATGACGGGCGCTACAGGGGCTACAGGCGCTGCTGGTAATGGTGGTAGGGGAGCGACGGGCGCTACAGGCGCTACGGGCGCTAAGGGTGCTACGGGCGCTGGTAATAGTGGTAATGTACCTGCGATCCCTAATGGAGAGGTGTTTGAACCTCTAGCGCCCCCCGAACCACTTTATGCGCGGAGTATCTTAATATCAGGAATTATTGATGTGGGAGGAGAAAATGTCGCTTTAATTTCTACTCCTGATAATAACCCCGTTCGTTCCATTCGAGAAGGGGATGTAATTTCTAATGAGCAAGGAAATGTATTGGTAAAAAGAATCCAATTATCTCGTCCTTCAAATCAAATGGTTACTCTTAGGAATAATGGTGGTTTTGTGGAAAGAAATTTAGGTCCTTTACAAGGCACAGTAGTTTTAGAACAATTGGGCGAAAATATTATTAAAAATATTGGTGAATCTGAAAGAATTAATGCCCCTGAATCTTAAATCAGTAAAGGAGAGTAAAAATTGACCACAAAAATCGAAAAAACCATCAAAATCCAGCGCCCTTCCCTCGCGCGCTACCGAGAAATGATGGCTCATGTGCGACAAGTTAACGGGGTAAGTGCTTCTCTCTTACCCCAAACTGATCCTAATTTTGATTACTTACAAAGCCAAGTAGGGGGAATTATGGTGGAGTATAACAGCGCCCTCCCCCCCACAGAAATACAGCAATTAGAAGCCATTATTAACTATTATCAACAGTTAAACTAGATGTTTATTTTTATATAATTAGGTGGTGATGAAAAAGTATTTTGGTGAGGAGAGTAAAACCTCATAATTGTCAATTGTCAATTTACCCTCACGATTGCACTTTTTCAGTAACCCATCATTAACTGTTAGATTCTGCTGGTTTTTCCATGTTAATACGCTTTTTCTTACTAGCTTCAATAGTTTCAGCAATTACCGTTAACATTTGACTAATTTTATTCAAATTACTTTTATATAAATCAACATCTTTTTTCAATTTTTCTATGGGTAATTGTAATTTATCGGTGATGGGCGCTATTAATTTCGCCATTTTTTCCTCATCTTTCACCATTTCCTCATTAGTTTTCGCTAATAAAGCATAAAAACCAATACCAAATAAACGACTATACTTAAACTTGTCACGGTGGAGGGCGCTTTTCCACCCTTCCACTACATTATCAGCCAAACCATCTTGATGCTGAGGATTAGATAACCAATTAATTAAATCTTCGGCGGATTTACCTTCCACAAAATCTAAAAGCGCCCCTGCCTGTTGTCGATATTCTTCGGGATTACTATTAATGCCCTGACAAAGCGCCCGAAAAATAGAATCCTTATCACTTTCAGGGGTATAACCATTCATAAATTGATCAAAACTTTGGCATACACCCACATAATAAATAGGATCAGGTTGAAAATCAACATTAACTGAAAGTAAGTGCATTTCTACCATTAACTCTTGTACCACTTGACGATAAATAGAGTTAATGGGTCGGTTGTGGTGTTGATAAAATGCTCTTCTGGTGTCGGAAACGGTAGGAATATTACTCACAAATAATCTTTTATTTATTTTTTATTTTGTTTACAATACTTAATTATCTCACATAGAAGGCAAGTCTTCAGAGTTATGAATTATGAGTTATGAGTTATGAGTTATGAATTATTATCTTGCCCCTTGCCCTTTGCCTTTTCTGATAAAATTAAAATAAACCCTGCATTGCCATAGCTTATGACTGCTACGCCCAATTCTTCATCTGAAAATCAAAATAATAACCTCGTTAAAATTCCGCCCAAGCAGTTAAGCCACGTCAAAAAGCCCAAAGAATCTTATTCTCTGAGGATTATTCTATTATTAGGGGTTGCCTTTGTCGGCATTATCGCTCAAATTAGTTGGTTAGGGGCGCTGGGCGCTGGTGGTGTTTTCTTTTTTGCTATTCTTCAAGTTATTCCTTTTGTCCGTAGTTGGGTTTCTTTTTTCCTTACCCCTGATGAGCGAAGGGCGCTGGTGGGTAGCGTTGGTTTAATTCTTTCTTTTCTCATTCTCGCTAAATATTTGGGAATTTATGGTCGCATTACTCAATGGTTAACCCAATTTAAGTATGATGAATTTGGCTCTTGGGCTGAGTGGGTGGGCGCTGTGGGGCAAATTATGATTGCTATTTTAGCTGTATATGTGGCATGGCAACAGTATGTAATTTCTAAAGATTTAACTACCCAACAAAATCGCATTACTCAACAACAAACCATTGACGCTTATTTTCAGGGCATTTCTGATTTAGTTTTAGGTCCTGATGGCTTATTGGAAGACTGGCCCCAAGAAAGGGCTATCGCTGAAGGGCGCACGGCGGCCATTCTTAGCAGTGTTGATCCTCCGGGTAGAGCAAAAATACTACGTTTTTTGTCTCGTTCTCGTTTAATTACTCCTTTAAAGAGGGATAGTCATTTAGGGCGACCGATTTTAGATGGTAATGGCGGTTATGCTGAGGATCGAGATCATGGTATGAGGGTGATTAATTTGGGGGTGGTTTTAGCTGGAAATTTTCTTTCTGGTCAAGATTTGCGCTGGTTAGACCTCAGTGAAGCTAATATGGTTAAAGTTCATCTTGATAAATCAGATTTAAGTAAAACCAATTTATCTCGTACTATTCTTTATGAAGCGGATTTGAAGGAGGCTGATTTTAAGGGTGTTAGATTGTTTTACGGTAATTATGACACTGCTTCCCCTCGCAATCGTCAAGATACACCAAATTACGTTACGGGCGAGTTTACGGGCGCTGTCATTGAAAATGCTGATTTTACGGGGGCAAAAAATCTTAGTGAGGAAAATCGTTACTATTGTTGTTGTTGGGGTGGTGAATACACCCGTTCTACTATACCGGGAGGATGTCAAGGTATTCCTGATAAGGTGTTATCACAATCAGCGCCCGATAATGAATGATAAATTAGGCAGGTTTCAGGTTGCAGGTTGCAGGTTGCAGGTTGCAGGTTTCAGGTTGCAGGTTGCAGGTGAAATACTTATAAATTAATGAATTAAGCCAAGTAGTTATTTTTCATAAATTACTCATTTGTATCAATAATTTTTGATGGGGATGGAAAAAATACAGTATTTTTAGAGAAAAAAGGCTATTTTTTGTCAACTATTTCACCTAATACCTAACACCTTTATCTCACCTAATACCTGCTACCTGATACCTGACACCTTTATTTCACCCGACACCCGAAGCCTGACACCTCCCCTCACCCAAATACTTTTTGATCAACACCTAATTAAGGATTGTCAAAGTGATTAACGAAAAGGAAATTAAAGAACAAGCGCACTCCACCGGTTTTCATAAAGTAGGTATTACCACTATTTCAGCTACGGAAAATGAACGCCAAAAAGCGGTGAATCATTTGCAAGACTGGTTACAAAAAGGTTATCAAGCTGATATGGCATGGATGGATAATGCTAAACGTCAAGATATACGTCAGTGTTGGGGTGAAGGGCGCTCGATTATTGCTGTTGCCTTAAATTACTATACCCCCCACCAAAGAGAAAATAACCCCAATATTGGCAAAATATCCCGTTATGGTTGGGGTAGAGACTACCATCGCATCATGCACAAAAAACTCAAAAAATTAAGTCAATGGTTAGAAAATCAACATCCCACCATTAAAACTCGCTACTATGCAGATACCGCGCCCGTGCAAGATAAATTTTGGGCGCAACAAGCTGGTATCGGTTGGATTGCCAAAAACGGTAACGTCATTACCCGTGACTACGGTAGTTGGGTGTTTTTGGGAGAAATTATCACCAATTTAGAATTACAACCAGATAAACCCCATACTAATCACTGTGGCACTTGTAGCCGTTGTATTACAGCCTGTCCTACCAATGCCATTACAGCGCCCTCCGTCGTGGATGCTAACCGTTGTTTAGCCTATCATACCATCGAAAATCGAGCGGAAAAATTGCCCGATCATATCACCCCTCATCTTAACGGTTGGGTGGCTGGTTGTGATATATGCCAAGATGTCTGCCCTTGGAATGAAAGATTTGCTCAACCTACAGACGTAGAAGATTTTAACCCTTATACCGAAAATCTTAATCCTTCCTTAGCAGATTTAGCCCATCTGAGTGATGAAGAATGGGATAAACGTTTTACAGGTAGCGCCCTTCGCCGTATCAAACCAGCCATGTGGCGCCGTAATGCCCAAGCACAAATGAATTATGAATTATGAGTTATGAATTATGAGTTATGAAGAATGCTAAACAATTCATTATAAATAAAATATTACTAGAAAATATTGAATTAACTTTACTTTCTAAATTCTAAATTTTCTTCCCCTCTGCTTCTCTTCTTTTAACTGTTACAATAAATTAAGAAATATTAAACATTTTTAACATAAATTAAGATGACAACTCAGCTAAAAGATCAACAATCTTACACCATTAAAGATTGGCGTGGCGGTTATGAATCTCAACCTTGTGAGGAGGAATATTGGATTGATGAGGTAGAGGGAGAAATTCCTGCGGAGATTAAAGGTACTTTATATCGTAATGGACCGGGATTATTAGAAGTCTATGGTACACCATTAAAGCATCCTTTTGATGGGGATGGGATGATTTGCGGTTTTAGCTTCGAGGGAGGGCGCTGTTTTTTTCGTAATCGCTATGTCAAAACTAAAGAATTTTTAGCGGAAAAAGAAGCAGGAAAAATGCTCTATCGTGGGGTTTTTGGTAGTCAGAAACCGGGTGGACTTTTTAATAATATTTTTGATATTAAAGTAAAAAATATTGCTAATACCAACATTATCTATTGGGGAAATAAGTTATTAGCTTTATGGGAAGCGGCACAACCTTATCAGCTTGATAGTAAAACTTTAGATACCATTGGTTTAGATAATTTAGGTGGTATTCTTCAAGATGGAGATGTTTTTTCAGCGCACCCCCGCATTGATACACAATCTCAATTTAACAACAATAAACCTTCTTTAATTAATTTTGGTATTAAACCGGGTTTATCTAGCACTATTACTATTTATGAATTTGATCAAGATGGTAATATTATCCAACAATATGATCACATTACTCCCGGATTTTGTTTTATCCATGATTTTGTAATTACTCCTAATTACGTCATTTTCTTTCAAAATCCTACTGGTTATAATCCATTACCCTTTGTTTTTGGGGTGAAGGGCGCTGGAGAATGTTTAAGTTTTGACAAAGATAAACCAACTAAAATTATTATTATTCCTCGCCAAAAGCCTCATAAAAATGTCAGGACTTTAGAAGTAGATGCTGGATTTATTTTTCATCATGTTAATGCTTTTGAAGATGACGAAAATAATTTAGTTATTGACTCTGTATGTTATGCCGAATTAAGTCAAATTAACTTTGATAAAAACTATAAAGAGGTGGATTTTGGTACACTAGCACCGGGGGAAATATGGCGTTTTCATGTCAACTTAAATACTGAAGAAGTGACTAAAGAATTAATTGAGTCTCGTTGTGTGGAATTTCCTAGTATTCATCCTAATAATGTCGGACGAAAATATCGGTATGGGTTTACGGGCGCTGGGGCTAAAAATGAAGTTAATGCACCGTTACAGGCACTCTTAAAATTAGATTTAGAAACTAATGAGCGTCAACTATATTCTTACGCACCGAGAGGATTTACGGGTGAACCAATTTTTGTGCCTAAACCAGATGGAGAATTTGAGGATGATGGTTGGGTTTTCCATTTGATTTATGATGCCAGTCGTCACGCTTCGGATTTGTATATTTTTGATGCTAAAGATATTCAAAAACCCTTAGCCATTTTGCATCTTAAAAAACATATTCCTTACGGTTTACACGGTAGCTGGTGTGACGCTGTGGTGATGGATAATTGACAATTAATTATTTTTGATGAAAGAGTTGAAAATGCCTTAAATTTACTTTTGCCTCTTGCCTTTTCAACTAATATCAAGTCCATAATACTATCAAAAAATTTACCAGACAAGGGGTTTAAACCCCTTGTTATCAAAATTTGATTGCTAATAATCTCACAACTCAGATAGAATCGCTATATCAATATCTTAGTTCAATTTATTGAACGATCGGGGCGTTGGTTCCGTGTAATTCATTACACGGTGGGGTAACAGCGAAAAAATGATCTATTTGTAACTAACTATCCGAACTTGATATAATTCATTACACAGTGGGTAAATTACAAAACTTTATTCTTAACCTTCAAATATTAATTGATAACTAAAAATATGCTATGATATAAACAGTTTAATTTACTAAAATAGTTCTAAATAAAATGTCTTTTGCTGGATTACACGTTCATACAGACTATAGTTTATTAGATGGTGCATCACAAATTCCTAATTTAATTGCTCGAGCGATAGAGTTGGGAATGCCAGCTATTGCTGTTACAGATCATGGTGTCATGTATGGTGCAATTCAGTTAATAAAAAACTGTTTTAGTAAGGACATAAAACCGATTATTGGCAATGAAATGTATGTAATTAATGCTGATATTACTCAATATCATAAAGGCATAAAAAAATTTCATCAAGTAGTATTAGCTAAAAATAAAATTGGTTATAAAAATCTAGTTAAACTAACGACAATTTCTCATCTTCAGGGAATGCAGGGAAAAGGGATTTTTTCTCGTCCTTGTATTAATAAAGAATTATTGGAACAGTACAAAGAAGGTTTAATCGTCACCAGTGCCTGTTTGGGGGGAGAAATACCCCAAGCTATTTTAAAAGGTGACTATGGAAGGGCGCACGATGTCGCGCGCTGGTATCAAAGGGTATTTGGCGAAGATTTTTACCTCGAAATTCAAGATCATGGTTCTCAAGAAGACCGTATAGTTAATGTAGAAATTGTTAAAATAAGTCAGGAATTAAATATAAAAATAGTTGCTACTAATGATTCTCATTTTATTTCTTGTAATGACGTAGAAGCGCACGACGCCCTACTTTGTATCCAAACTAATAAAAATATTGAGGAAGAGAAAAGACTACGTTATTCAGGCACAGAATATCTCAAATCAGAAGCAGAAATGAGGTTATTATTTCGAGATCATTTAGATGAAAAAATCATCGATGAAGCTATTAAAAATACCCTCGAAGTAGCAGATAAAATCCAAAAGTATTCTCTTTTAGGTGAGCCAAGAATACCCAATTTTGAAATTCCTCCCGGGCATACCCCCGAAAGCTATTTAGAAGCAGTAACATGGCAAGGGTTACTAGAACGTTTTAACTGTCGTCAGCGCACGGAAATCACTCCAGAATATCGTCAGCGCTTGGAATATGAGTTAAAAATGATGGAACAGATGGGGTTCTGTACTTATTTCCTCGTGGTGTGGGATTATATCAAGTACGCTAGAGATAATAGCATACCCGTAGGACCGGGGCGCGGTTCGGCGGCCGGTTCTTTAGTTGCTTATGCTTTACGCATTACCAATATTGATCCTGTGCATCATGGCTTATTATTTGAGCGTTTTTTAAATCCTGAAAGAAAGTCCATGCCTGATATTGATACGGATTTTTGTATCCAAAGGCGAGATCAAATGATTCGGTATGTGACGGAAAAATACGGGGAAGATAAGGTGGCGCAAATTATCACTTTTAACCGCATGACTTCTAAGGCGGTGTTAAAGGATGTGGCACGAGTGTTAGCAATTCCTTACGCTGAGGCTGATCAAATGGCAAAAATGATCCCCGTAGCGCGCGGTAAACCAGCCAAATTAAAGGTGATGGTATCGGAAGATAGTCCAGCGCCCGAATTTAAGGAAAGGTATGAAAATGAGCCTCATGTGAAGCGCTGGTTAGATATGGCCATGCGCATTGAGGGCATGAATAAAACTTTTGGGGTTCATGCGGCTGGGGTGGTAATATCAAGTGATCCTTTAGATGAAATTGTGCCGTTACAGAAAAATAATGATGGCGCGGTGATTACGCAATATTTCATGGAGGATTTAGAGTCCCTCGGTTTGTTGAAAATGGACTTTTTGGGGTTAAAAAATTTAACTACCATTCAAAAAACTGCTGAGTTGATCAAACAAAATCAAAATATCGATATTGATGTGGATGAGTTACCATTGGGAGAGCGGAGGGCTCTACAAATCCTCGCTAAAGGCACAAGTAAAAAACTTCCAGCAGATGTGGCTAAAACTCATGATTTATTAGAAAGAGGCGATTTAGAGGGAGTGTTTCAGCTTGAGTCTGATGGCATGAAACAAATTGTTCGGGATTTGAAACCCTCTGGTATTGAGGATATTTCATCTATTTTAGCTCTTTATCGTCCCGGTCCTTTGGATGCTGGTTTGATTCCCCTATTTATTGACCGTAAACATGGTAGATTACCTATTGAGTATGAACATCAGCTTCTTGTCCCTATTTTAAAAGAAACTTACGCTGTTTTGGTGTATCAAGAGCAAATTATGAAAATGGCGCAGGATTTAGCTGGGTATTCCCTAGGGGAAGCTGATTTGTTGAGGCGCGCTATGGGTAAGAAAAAAGCCTCTGAGATGGAGAAACACCATGAAAAATTCCTTGATGGGGCGATGAAAAATGGGGTTAAACGGGATATTGCGGAGAGTTTATTTGATCAAATGGTTAAATTTGCGGAATATTGCCTCAGTTACGATACGGAAGTGTTAACGGTGGAATATGGCGCTATGCCCATCGGCAAGTTAGTGACAGAAAAGATCAAGTGTACTGTTTATAGTGTGGATGGTAATGGTTTTGTTTATACTCAACCAGTGGCACAGTGGCATGACAGGGGTAAGCAAGAATTATTTGAGTATGAGTTGGGTGACGGGCGCTTTATTCGGGCGACAAAAGATCATAAAATGATGACAGTGGATAAGCAAATGTTATCCATTGATGAAATTTTTGAGCGCGGTTTGGATTTATGGACAATAGATAATTGACAATTACCAAGTTGGCGTTGCTGAATCAAGGTATGAAAATCAAAACTCAACAATCTGGAATACTTACTATTTAATACTTGAGCGATCTCCCATCAATATGAATCATACTTAAAATCAGCAACGCCTGAATTTTTAATTTGGTTACAGCGCTCTAGGTAGTTGTGTAGAAGTTATTGCCCCCCTCCATTTAGGAGAAAGACATCATTTGGGCGCATTAGAACTTTATGGGCGCTATCAATAATCATGTTTAATTCACTGTCAATGATTGTCCATTATCTTGAGCTGACAACTTCAATAACAATGGCACTGCTTTGGTTGCCCATGCCTTAGCTGTCTGGTAGTATAGTATGACCGAGAAGGTTATCCTGTAAATAGTAGTACCATCCCATTGCCCTTTCTTCTTTGCCATACCCATCAACAACAATGTCATCCTCAATGCGTTCTTCCCTGCTCTTGTCTTTTGCAATACGACTCATTGTATAATTCTTAATATCATTAACTTGTTTTCACTTTACCATTGTCTAATGGCAAAAATGCCTCCTCCTATCCAAAATAAACCAAACAACCGTAAAAAATACTCCATCAACACAAATATTATTGTCATCACCAGAAAACAAATTTATTTTTTTATTTAATTAACAATTTGCATAATTTTTTTTGCTAGTATATTTTGCACAGGCATAATCGATAATCGATTACCTTTTTTTACTAACAAAAAATCTTCAGATAGAAACATTTCTTTTAATTGACTGAGTGTAAGAGCATTAGTAAACTTCTTTTCAAATTTAACTTTAACTGTGTACCAACGGGGTTTTTCTACGGTAGATTGAGGATCAAAATAAGGAGATTTAATGTCGAATTGACTGGGATCAATAATATTTTCTTCACATATTTTAACTAATCCAACAATGGCAGGAGTTTTACAATTAGAATGATAAAAAAAGCCATAGTCACCTTTTTTCATACTGCGCAAAAAATTTCTAGCTTGATAATTGCGCACTCCATCCCAGATAGTTTCTTGGTCTGTAATTATCTGATCTATACTGTAAGCAGTTGGTTCAGATTTGAATAACCAGTAATTGTTCATATATATCCTTTTTCTGTAACTTTTCCCGATAATTAACTTAAAAAAATTTATGGGTGGTTTCAATAAAATATATTATTAATTAAGACAAAATTTACACAAAAAATAGAAATGACTTAACCGTTAAAGATAAACTCAGAATCATCCTCACTATCTTCCTCTACTTTACCATTTCCATTCACTTCAAAAATAGAACTATCATCATCTTGATCTGAATCCATTTGTGAAGAATTAAGATCAAATTGTACTTGATTAATTACCGTACCAATCAGAGGTAACTCAGCTTCCACAAACTCATCAATGGTAGTTTCCAAAAGATTACGTTGACTAATACCCGGATGAGTAACTAAAATTAGACCATCAGCAAAAGACTCAAGTAATAAAGCATCATTACAGATCGAGAGAGAAGGAGTATCCAACACCACTAAATCATATTGAGAGCGCGCGTAACGCAGAAAAGACTTCATCTCGCCAGATTCCAAAATAGCTGCCGCTTGTGCTTGATAACCGGGACTGGCCATAATGAATAAATTAGGTACTTCATCAATTCTTTTGATCACATCATGTAAATTTCCCCCCTGCACATCATAATAACGAATGGCATCAGTGGCAAAAACAGGATCAGGTTGAATATTAAAATATTTACGAGATTTTGGGTTTTTATCTCGTAAATCGGTTTCCACCAGCAAAGTTCTTTTTCCTGCATTAGCAGATGCAATGGCAAGGTTATAAGCACTAATGCTTTTTCCTTCTCTTTTACTCACACTGGTAATTAAAACAATTTTGGTGTTTTCCGCCCCAAAGCGCCCGATATTACTCCGAAAACGTTCGTAGTAGCTGTTATACACTGAATTTGAATCGAGGAGGAGAGGCACTTTTTTTCGACTTTCTGTTAAAATTTGTACAGTCGGTAACTCTGCCAAAACAGGAATACCTCTTTCCGTCAATACCTCTCGAATTTCTTCAGGAGTATGTAATCTTTCATCAAGGGTAGCAAGGAGGAAAATCACTGCTACAGCGCCCATCACCCCAACACCGACACCAATGGCGACAATTAAGAGAGGATTTAAACGACTGATAACTGGGCGAGGTTCGATAGCTAAAAACGGCGGTTGTACTACCGTTAAACTACTATCCGCTTCCGCTTGGGCTGCGCGCGCATCGATTAAAGCAGAAAATACCGTTTGATAGAGAATACGCTGACTTTGTACTTCCTGTATTAGCTGAGTTTGCTGGGTTTGTCGTTCCGGAAAAACCTCATATTCTGCTTGTAGAGTATTCTCAATATTTGTCACCGACTCAATTTGTCTCGCAATAGCTTCCCTTTCCGACTGTAAAGCAATTAAACGAGAAGCTAACTGCGCCCTAGTGGGGTCTAAATTACTGCTTTTACGAATATCTGCCGTCAGTGGTTTTAAAATACCATCATCCCCAATGACTTCCTGCGCCCTCTCTTCCATCAACTTCTCATTAACTGCTTTTTGATTTTCGATTTCGACAATAGTAGGGTGATCGGGTCGTAAATCCTTAGAGAATCGCTCTAAATCTAACTCATTTTGTAAAATTTGCGCCCTTAAACTGGCAATAATGGGATCAGCACTCAACGCTGAAGCGGTGTAAGCCTCATCCGCCGTTAAATTTAACTGGTTTTCTAAGGTAGCGATTTCCCCCTCAATGCCCGATAAGACAACTTCTAATTGTCGGCGTTGTTGTTGGGCGCTGGTAATACCACCAAATAAACTACCATTTTGTATGGAAAGTAATAACGAACCTTCCCCTGTGATATAGTCATAGAAAACATCTTCCGCCTCTTTCAAATCTTGACGAACCACCCCCAAGCGCCCTTCTAAATTACGAATACGGTTATCAAGTTGTACGGTATTAATGCGATAACTCTCATTAACTAACTCCTCCATAAATACCCGCAAAACCGATAACGTTTCTTGGGGACTTCGATTTCCTCGATATTCCAGCGTAATTAAATTACCGACACCCCCCTGAGCTCTTTGTTCTTCTGTGGGTAACTGAATTGTTAATCTCTTTTGGGTGATCATCTCCTCAATTTGCCCCACACTGTATTGAAGACGATTGGCAACAATTTCCAATACTTGAGGAGAAAGTAAATCCGTTAAATTGACACTGCGCCCTTGCACTTGTAATTCCTCTCCGGTGACGGTAAAAGTCGGTAAAGGATTATTCAAAGAAATACGCCCAATGGCTTTTGGTACGGGGTCTTCCGGGTCTGGTTGCGGTTGTACTGCAATAACGACAGAAATGCCTGTAATTAAGACAAATACTAATAAACCAACAAATTTATTTTGATTAAGGGAGATTAAAAAGCGAGTTAAAAGGGGGGAAGCCATAGCAAAAAATCTAGGGAATTAACAACAGTATATATGCTGAGTCAGGGAGTGAAATTAATTGTATATTTACTTTAACAAAAGTAACAAGCCATAGAGAATTAAGACAATTTTGATTGATATAAAAATAGACAATCTATTGTAACTAAATACTTAAAAGCGGAAATTATTACGACGATCAAATAAGCTACCGTCAAAAGTGCGCTGAATAAAATCGGTAAAACCAAAAATATCTCGGATAGGTTGAGTAATAATTCTAATACCACCTAAAACCCTACCTAAGAGAGTGCGACTAACCACAATGACATCATCATCTCTTAGGGGAACATTTTGGGTAACATCACTATTTTGGATGGTTTCTCTGACATTAAGAGATTGGGTTACGACTCTACCTAATTCAGGGTCAAAACGCACTAAACTAACTTCATTATTGGTAATCAGTGGTACAAATTCTGGTAGTAACGCCACTGCATCGAGGAAGCTACTACCATTAGGAATGTTAATATTTCTTAATGTCACTCCTGCAGCGCCCGTCGGTGCTACTAAGCGCACAGTAATGACAGGGTCAGGAATATTGGTGCGTGAGACAAACAAGCGATCATAATCTTGGTCTTCTCCTACTTGTAAACGAGATACAACAATGGTATCCCCGGCTTGAAGTCTAACTTGGGGCTGTCTTTTGCCTTCAATTAAGGGTTGATAGAGATTGACTTTTTCTTCTACGATAGTGCCGTCATGGAGAGTTCTTTTGATGATAATGGAACGAATATCGGCTTGTTGGGTTGTACCTCCAGCTTGCGCCAAAACAATATTAAGAGGTGTACCTTGCCCGATAGTATAATACCCCGGGCGCCCGACTTCCCCCACTACTGTTAAGTTTACTGGTCTTTGCCCTGTTAAAGCGGCTACTACTTGGGGTGGTTCTTTTAAAAAGCGATTTCCTAATTCAAGGCGGATTTTATTTTCTACTTCTTCAATGGTCAAACCTTTGAGGGAAATTCGCCCTAACAACGGGGCAATGACATTTCCTTTTGCGTCTAGCGCTGCTGAAAAATTAAATTCGGGGAATCTCAACACATTAACAGCGATGACATCACCAAAATCCAGACGATATTCATTTAATTCCAAAGATTCTTGCTCGTTAAAGGGTGGCGGTTGATAACCCTGTGGCACTACATTAAAGGTTGTATCATTATTTACTTGAGTATTACTAGGTATTACCGTTGGGGTGACGGGCGCTGGACTTGGAGCAAGAGGATTAGGGCTTAAAATGGGCAAATCTTGCCTCGTATCACTCTGTGCATAGCTAGGAGTACAAAACAGGTGCGGTATCAGCACAACACTGACAAAGGAAGCGAAAGACAATCCGTGTTTAGTGACTCTGATAAATTGACTCATGGATAATGGAAGATAAAATTTATAGGCACAAGCGCCTTTGATCAAACTTTATGATAATCGAAAATGAATAATTAGGTATCAAGTTTTGGAGAAGTTGGGGAAAAATGGAGAAAGGGGAGAAGGAGAAAAAACATACAACAATATATAATTTTTAATCCTTTTTCAAACTTTTCAAACAGGTTCTTAGATTGCTATATTAAATTTATTAGGAAAAAAGTGTAGGTTAAAATCATGGTTGAAGAATGTTGTCGCCCTAATCCTCCTTGTCGTCACTTTTGTCGTTTAGATGGGCATTTATTAACAGGTAAAGGAATCATCCGTAATCCCGATAATGGCAATGAATATGAAGTCTTGGGAGTTCTTGCCCAGGGGGGTATGAGTATTACTTATTTAGTATATAATTACCAAATCAAAAAATTATCTGTCTTAAAGGAGATTAGTTGTGAATTAGCATCCATCGCCAAAGCCAGAGAACTTTTTCAGAGAGAAGCAAGAATTTTACAATCTTTACAAAACCAAGGCATACCTGAATTTTATGACTTTTTTGCCTCCAAAAATTACTATTCTTTAATTATGGAGATGATTCACGGTGAAAGTTTAGATAAAGTTGACTTTAACAATGAAAAAGAAGTTTTAAAATGTACTTGGGAAGTGGCAAAAATTTTAGACTATTTACATAGTCTTCCTCAACCTATTATTCATCGAGACATCAAACCCACTAACTTAATTTTTCGATATAGTCCTCAAGAAGTGGTTTTGATTGATTTTGGAGCAGTGAAAGAGGCAGCCTTAGAACCCGGTACAAGAATTGCTACCACTGGCTACAGTTCCCCTGAGCAGAAAAAAGGTTTATCTTTTATACAGTCTGATTTTTATGCTTTGGGGACAACTCTAGTTTATTTGCTTACTAAAAAATCACCCAATGCTTTTTATAATCCTATAATGAAAAAATTTATTGGTTTAGAAGAAATGGGAATTTCTAAGCCTGTAATTAATTTTATCAATAAAATGACAGAGTTTGAACCTCAGAGCAGACCAGTTAATGCCTTAGCCGTAATGGATTTAGTGACGGAGCTAATGTCTTAATTTGATTGGCTCCACATCGATCTCTCTCGTTAATAATAATAGGTATTATCCCATGAAACCCAGCGCCCTCCATCGTATATAAAAAAACGAAAAGAATGAAAACCTACACTATATTTCACAAATTATTCCAAATATTTACCAGAAACTTTGTTGGGTTTACTTTATTGACCTCCAGAATTAGCGCAACAAGATGAATTTTGCTACCAAATATTAAAAAACCTAAGCTAAGACGCATTTAATCTTCCTTTTTAAATTTCTGAATCCTTTGCTGTAAGAGGTTCTCAATTGCAAACTAGGTGTTGTTAGCTTATCAATTAAAGACTTTAGCATAACTGAATACTGTGATCAATTCTGAGCTTTTATTAAAAATTGTCGATTAGTAACAAGAAAATACTGCATTTTCTCTAAAAAAACCCTATTTTTGGCACTTTTTTGGGTTTTTATGATGCTAAAAATCTTTATTTGACAAGATTGTTGATTTATTCAGCAAACCTCACTTAGGGCAATATGAACCCCATAATGATTTTCGGGCGATGTTGAACGGAAATCATTAATGTTATCAAATCTTGATATTTGTGATCCCCAAAACCTGAAGAAATCGTTAACTGACGAAAACTAATCTCGTAACCCCTTGACAAAACTAGGTTTTGTTATGTTACATAAAGTTAAGCAAATGATCCCCACTGGGATCAAACTTAATTAGCTTAGGGAAAATTGATCATTTCACTGAGTTAAGCCATTATTACCACGGGGATTTAATCTCATGTCAAAACAACGACCACCCATAGAGGAAATGACTTTAAGACAATTACGCAAGGTTGCGAGTGATCTTAATATTCCTCGTTATAGTCGGATGCGTAAAGCTCAATTATTGAGTGCGATTCAAGTCAAGCAGAGAGAAATTTTACCAAATCAATCCAGCAATTTTAATCAAAATCAAGCAAATAGTTTAGTAGTTCCAATGATTAAGCAAGGAGAAGCACAAATGGAAGTATCAAAATTTGATGTCGGGCAAGATGATCTTTCTGCAGAGGTATTAGCTTCGGTAGATGAAGGGTTAGGGGATTTACCCGAAGGGTACGGAGATAGTAAAATTATTCTTTTGCCACGAGACCCACAGTGGGCTTATGCTTATTGGGATATATCCCATGAACAAAAAGCGTCTTTGCGTTCTCAAGGGGGGCAACAGTTGGCGTTAAGATTATATGACGTTACGGATATTGACATTGACTATGAAGGTCCTCACAATATTCAAGAGTATTTATGTGATGAGTTAGCCCGGGAGTGGTATTTACCTATTCCTGTAAGTGATCGGGATTATCTTATTGATATTGGTTATCGTTGTAGTGATGGGCGCTGGTTGGTGTTAGCAAGAAGCGCGCCCGTGCGTATTCCCCCTGTGTATCCTAGTGATTGGGTGGAAGATGTTTTTATTTCTGTGGCTTGGGAAGAGGATTTGAAAGGCAAAACTAGCTATGAATTAACTCCTCCAGCGAAAAAAGCGGCTCTCGCTGCTCAAGCTATGAATCAAGGAATTTATGAAGTTCAAGAAATTCATGGAGTTCAAGATAATCCCATTTATGATGAAATCTTTGGCATGGCTAAGGGCGCTGAGGCTCAACGGGTTGCCGGTTCTCTTTATGGTAGTATGCAACAAGTGCCTAGTTCAGTGATTCCCGAAAATACCCTTAGTTCTTACGTTTTTCCTTCTGGCATGGGTATGTGGGCTGTGCCGACTGCTTCAGGCGCTGGCATGGGTTATGCCGGTGGCTCTGGAGTTGGTATGGCTTCTGGTTCAGGAGTGGGAATGTTGGCTGGTGGATCGGGCGCTGGTTTGGATATAGAAGCTCAACCTCGTAAATTCTGGTTAGTGGCTGATGCGGAGTTAATCGTCTATGGTGCAACGGAGCCTGATGCTACGGTTACTATAGGTGGCAGGCCCATCAAACTTAATCCAGATGGAACATTCCGCTTCCAAATGTCTTTCCAAGATGGTTTAATTGACTATCCTATTATGGCAGTTGCTTCTGATGGTGAACAAACTCGTTCTATTCACATGGAGTTTAAACGTCAAACTCCTTCTCGTCATACTAATACCAAGGAAGATGCCGTTTTAGAGTGGTTTCCCCCTGTTAAAAAATAGTTAATTGACCATATACCTATCTGCCTGAATCTCTCCCTTGGATGGTTCTTCTCAGGCAGACTTTTTTCCCTTCACCCTAACTCTTTTCCCAAAGGAAAGGGAAATTAAGTTAGTCCTAGCCCAAGCTATCTCTAAACTAATCTTCTCACCTCGTCCCTTACCCTTTTGACTTTTTCTGCTAAAATTCTAGCGATAATAGAAAAATAAAATATACTTGTTCTATGAAAATTGCTTTAGTTTCTCTCAAAGGGGGAGTCGGTAAAACCACCAGCGCGGTTCACCTTGCCACATATTTACAGGTAAAAAACCCCACTTTATTGGTAGATGCGGATCGAAATCGTTCGGCGTTGGTATGGGCAAGGGATGAAAAGATGTCTTTTCAGGTGGCAACGGAAGCAGGATCAACTATTCTGGCAAGTAAATTTACTCATATTGTCACAGATATGAAAGCAAGACCAGATATTGATGATCTTAAAAAATTAGTTCAAGACCAAGATTTAATCATTTTGCCTACTACTCCTAATCATTTAGATTTAGATGCTACCCTCAAGGCGGTGGAAATTATCCAAGAATTAAAAGCGCCCTTCAAAATATTATTAACTAAAGTAGATTCTCGCACGGTTAATGGTCGTAAGGCGAGACAAATTTTAAAGGACCATGATTTACCAGTATTTAAAACAGAAATTCCCTTGTTAATTGCTTTTGAGAAAGCGTCAGAAAACGGTTTAACTGTCAAGGATTATGGTGATTATCGCTCTCGTCAGGCATGGCGCAAATATGAAGCGGTGGGCAAAGAGATTTTGGCATAAATTCTTCATTCCCGAAAACCTAATACTCAATACCTAAGTTAAAATAATGAAATTGAGTTAGTAAAATCAGCTATGGCAATTACAGAACAAGAAGTAAAAACAAAGGACGAGAGTAATTATTGGGATGAAATTCCCGAATCTGCAGAAATGGGTTTTTTTGATCATGTGGAGGAGTTACGAAGACGATTATTTATTTCTTTGATTTCTGTTATCGTCAGCGCCCTTGCCTGTTTTGCTTTCGTTAAACCTATCGTAGCATGGCTAGAAGTCCCTGCTCAAGGGGTTAAATTTTTACAGTTAGCTCCGGGCGAGTTTTTTTTCGTTTCTTTCCAAGTAGCTGGTTATACCGGTATTTTACTGGCAAGTCCGATGATAATTTATCAGGTAGTACAGTTTGTTGTACCCGGTTTAACTAGAAAAGAAAGAAGATTATTAGCGCCCGTCGTCTTCGGTTCAAGTATTCTGTTTTTTGCTGGTTTAGCTTTTGCTTATTGGTTATTAATTCCTGCGGCGCTGAACTTTTTTGTTAGTTATGGTGGGGATGTAGTAGAACAGTTATGGTCTATCGATAAATACTTTAAATTCGTTTTGTTGTTGATGTTTTGTACGGGTATTGCTTTTCAAATCCCAGTAATTCAATTATTATTAGGTAATCTCAAGTTGGTTTCCTCTCAACAAATGTTGGCAGGATGGCGCGTTGTGATAGTTGCGGCGGCGGTGATGGGCGCTGTTATTACGCCTTCTACTGACCCTTTAACTCAATCTTTGTTGGGGGGCGCTGTTTTAGCTCTTTATTTTGGCGGTATTGCTGTGGTAAAACTTACGGGAAATTAGGGAAGGAAGGGGAGAAAGGGAGAAAGGGAGAAAGGGAAGACAGGGAGAAGGGGAGAAGGGAAGAAAGGGAGAAGGGAAGACAGGGAGATTATTAATTATTCATAATTCATTAGTTGATGGATATTTTGATTGTTGAGGATGAAAGGGAAATTAGTGGTTTGATTGAGTCGGTTTTTGTTAAGGAGGGCTTTAACTGTCAGGTGGCTGGAAATGGTGAAGAAGGTTTAAGGGTTGCTCAGACTTGGCAACCTGACGTAATTATTTTAGATTTAATGTTACCGAAAATGGATGGGTTAGAGGTTTGTAATCGCATCCGAAGTCAATCTCTCCAAAAAGACCCTTATATTTTGATGTTAACTGCTAAGGGAGAAGAAATAGACCGCATTATTGGGCTTTCCACGGGCGCTGATGACTATTTGGTTAAGCCCTTTAGCCCCAGGGAATTGGTGGCACGGGTGAGGGCGCTGTTACGGCGCAGTTTACGTCATGGGCAACAATCCCAAATTTATCAAACAGACCATTTTTATCTTAACCTTGACGAACACAGCGCCCTGCGCCAATTAGACGGCGAAAAATCAGAAGATTTAGATTTAACTGCCCTAGAATTTAAGTTACTATCGATTTTTCTTAGTTATCCAGCTAAAGTATGGAATCGCACCCAATTAATCGATCAACTATGGGGTGCTGATTTTTTTGGTGATGAAAGGGTGGTTGATACCCATATTCGTCGTTTACGCAAAAAAATTGAACCTAACCCAGCACATCCTACTTTCCTTAAAACTGTTGTCGGTGTTGGTTACAAATTTGAAGATTAAAATTTAATTTATTTTGTCGGGTTAGCAATGCCCACCATGTTATTTTTAATAAAATCGGTTTAGGGTCTGCTAAATAACTGTGGTTTACACTAAATGTAAAGATAAATGAAGGAAGAGTTAACGAGAAAAGAAAGAGGATTAAAAAAAATAAATCAGGAAGAACAAATACTAAATATGAATAAGGACAGAGAAGAAATATTACAATATTTACTAGAAAAATTCCGTAAATATCATGAATAAAAGTAATAGTTGGAACAAAGTAAAAAAGTATTCCTTTCAATAGCAAAAAAAATCTTTAATATTTTCAATATTCCATGGCACAAAAACAAAAATATCCTCATCTTTTAGGTTCAAAATGGACATCAACACAAAAAACATGGGGATGGCGACATTTTCAAGTGATTAACCGCAAAAATGAAGGGCGCTGGGTATTTGCTGAAATGACAGCTTCTTGTGATGGTGACGTGCGCTTTTGGATTAATGCCAAACAATTAAAAGATCGAGATTTGTGGCAACCCGGTTGGCAAACTTTAGCGGAGATGGGCGCTGGGGAATTGATTTAGAAGGGGAAGCAGAGGGAGAAAGGGAAGCAGGGGAAGTAGAGGGTGACAGGGGGATAATTAGTAGTTTTTCATTATCAATTGTCCATTATCAATTGTCCATTGTCCATTATCCACCCCTACCTAATTTAGCTTTTAATTCACCTTTAATACGATTTAAAATGGAAGTCTCATCAAGGGAATTAATGATGCTTTCCACCACCGCTAAAGGTCCATCATCGCCCCATGAAGCGCCCTCCGCCAAATACACAGAAGTAATCTTCCCGATGGCATAGGTAGAAACTCCAGCTACTCCGGCTTGGGTGATAGCCACTGATACATAAGGCACTAGGGTTAATCCTGCGGTGAGGGGCGCACTTGCCCCTAAAATACCTTTAAGGGAACTTAAACCAAATGTTACAAGTATATCACTAGCTGTAATACCGCCCATACTAAAAGCAATTTTTTTCAGTAACTCCAGCGCCCCTCCCCGTGTCATAGGAATATTATAAAGATGAGAAAGACTGACAATCATGGCAACATCAATTAGCGCCCCTGTAAACAAATCAAAGGCAGTGACAGGGTTTAAGGCGATGGCGGTGGCTTTCGTCATCACTGCTTTTTGAATGATTTTTTCAGCATGATGATGGCGCAAAGTAATTTTTTGTTGCACTACCTTTTCATTAATATTACCCGCAAATAACATGGTATTTAGCGCCACCAAAGATTTTCCTTCTTGATGTAAAATTTCTAAAATTTTGACCTGTAAATCCTCGATTTGAGGGGCGCCACGATAGCGGTTAACCTTAACTTTTCCTTCTTTATCCCGTTTAGCTTCTACCAGCAATGGGGAGGCTGCTACCATGACAATTTCATCGGGGGATAATAACTCTTTTACTCTTTTATCTCTGATTGTCTCATAAATTTCTAAACGATCTGCTTCGGGATATTGATCAATTTTATTAAACACCAATATCATCGGTTTACCCACTTCTCGTAAACGGGAGAGGGCGCTATACTCCACTTTAGTCATATCTCCCGACACCACAAACAAAATTAAATCCACTTGAGAAGCCAATTCGTGCGCTAACGCCTCTCTGGTTTCCCCGTCAATTTCATCAATGCCGGGAGTGTCAATTAATTGAATTTGACTATTGGCATTAGCATTGATTAACCGTTGGATTTTTTGCCCTTGATTGCCAATAACTTCGCCATTTAGTTGCCAATTCGTTTGATCAATATCACGGGTGACACCATGTAGCGCCCCTGTCACAAATATTTCCTCACCGATTAAAGCATTTAAAACACTAGATTTTCCTCTCCCTACCATACCAAAAGCAGCAATTTGAATGATGCTTTGGTCTAATTTTTCCAGCATGGATGACAGGCGCACGATTTCCGTTTCTAAACCGATTTCTTCTTCTGGTTGTAAATCTAAATTATCTAATAATCCTCGTAAGGATTGTTGCGCCTGACGATAGTTAATTTCTCCTTGCAGGTTAGCAAAATCAATAATTGTTGTTTCCCATTCTTCTTGATTCCACTGTGATATTTTTGTCATCGTCAGTCAGTTTTCAGTCGGTGAGTGAAATTTTAAATATGTCGTTGCCTACTGCACTTAATTTTAATTGATTACTTTTGATTAGGATAACTGATCCAGTTTAGCTAATAATTTTAAGCCTGTTTCTGCATTACCCCTCAGCGCCATAGCCTGAAAACGGTTATAAGTATCAAATTCTGAAATCGCTTTAGTACAAAATTCATCCATCAATTTATTAAGACTAATCCCTCTAGTTTCTGCTAATTGTTTTAGTCTATCGTGCTTATCATCGGGGAGTCTAATTGTTAGAGTTGCCATAAATTTTCATTTTTATTACTAACTGACGTTACGCACTGATTCAAATGTTAAGGGAGGTTTCAGGTAGCAGGTAGCAGGTTTCAGGTTTAAAACCCTTCCCTCAATAGACTCTTGTACAACAAAAAGATCAATAAACATAAGTTTCTTGTCAATTCTTTAACCTAATACCT